>CAIKXW010000439.1 GCA_903831485.1 uncultured Alphaproteobacteria bacterium
AATTCTCGGGCGCTTATCTGTCGGAGGCTTTCCGCGGGAAGAAGACGCCTGTGAAGTCGGCGCTGCTGGACCAGACTGTCGTGGCGGGGCTGGGCAACATCTATGTGTGCGAGGCGCTGTTCCGGTCGGGCATTTCGCCGAAGAAGCTGGCGGGGTCCTTGAGGAAGGACCGGCTGGAGCGGCTGGCGATCGACGTGCGCAGAGTGATCGAAGAGGCGATCGTCGCTGGCGGCTCGACCATCTCGGACTTCAAGACGGCTGATGGCGAGCTCGGATACTTCCAGCACTCCTTCCAGGTCTATGACCGGGAAGGCGAGGGGTGTGTTGTGTGCGAGAAGCCAGTAAAGCGGATGGTGCAGTCGGGGCGATCGACGTTCTACTGCGCGGTTTGTCAAAGGACATGAGGGCGCTATCCCTGCCGTGGGGCGGCGGGGCTGGTGCGGCCCTTCTGATTCCGTTCACGCCGGCTCAGGCGCAAACCTCTCAGCCGTGTCCTCCGCGAAGGCGGAGGTCTGGTCAGCGCGCATTGGCGCGCTTGTGTGGGTGCGAGCCTGCGCTTCGTGCAGGACTGGACCCCGCCTTCGCGAGGGGCGCCGACTTTGTCCGCTTCCATTCGGAATGACCCAGAGGGTGGGGCTGGATTCCTGAGCGCGCGTTTCCGGCGTGAATGCAGAATCCCGGGATGTTTGGCTTTCGGGCGGTTACGGCCCGACCACGCAGGCATCCAGCTTGTCGCGTTTGACCATGGCCATCAGCGACTGGATGCGGGTGTTGCGGCGGCCGGAGGCGTACTGGCCGTCGACCTTCCAGCGGTTGGGGCTGGGCAGGACGGCTGCGAGGGCTGCGGCCTGTCTTGGCGTGAGGTCTTTCGCCGAGACGTCGAAGCGTTCCTGCGCGGCCTGTTCGACGCCGTAGATGCCATCGCCCCATTCAGCGACGTTGAGGTACGTTTCCATAATGCGCGGCTTGGACCACATCCATTCCACGTTCACGGTGAAGTACGCTTCGAGGCCTTTGCGGAACCAGCCGCCGCCATTCCACAGGAAGACGTTCTTGGCGGTCTGCTGCGAGATGGTGGAGGCGCCGCGCAGGTCGCCGCCATTCTCGGCGTCCTGCATCGCGCGCTGGATTTCCTTCAGGTCGAAGCCGTCATGGGCGCAGAAATTCTGGTCTTCGGAGGCGATGACGGCGCGGACGATGTGCGGGGACATGTCCTTGAGGTCGACCCAGGTGGAGCGGACCTCGATGCCCTTCATGGCTGTGCCGGCCATGTTGAGCGTGGGTGGCGGACCGGTCCAGCCGATGGCGAAGACGGCGAGCAGGCTGACGCCGATGAAACCAAAGCCGAGAATGCCGGTCCAGAGGAGGAAGCCGACGAGGATGCGGCGCCAGAGCGGCTTGTCGTAGGAATAGCGTTCGCCCTGCGGGACGATGGCGGCGCGCCAGCGGGTGAGCACGCCGCCGGCCTCGCCGGGAGGGCGTGCAGGTTCGGGATTGCTGTCGACACGCGGCTGGCTGGCCGCGTCACGTCCCGGCGGCTGGTCTGGCTTCTCGTCCAGCATCCCACTCCTCACACACTGCGGCATCGGACTCATCGCCCCGCCGCAGCTTGTACTGTTCGTCACTCGCGGCTGGAGACAGCTGACCCAGCGCCCACACCGATGCGCCGCGAACCAGCGGCGCTGCATCGTCGAGCATCTGGATACACAAGTCCACGAGTCGCGTCTTCCCGTTATTTTCCCCGGAATTGCCAATCGCGATCATGACATTCCGGACAAAACGGTCGCGGCCAATGCGCTTTATCGGCGACCCGGCGAAGACTTCGCGGAAGGCTGCGTCATCAAGCCTCGCAAGGTCGGACAGGAGGGGCGCCGTGAGTTCTGCACGCGGATGAAACGCGGCCTCGGATGCGGCGTGGGCGAACTTGTTCCATGGGCAGGCGGCGAGGCAGTCGTCACAGCCATAGATGCGGTTGCCGATGGCGCGCCGGAATTCGCGCGGGATCGGGCCTTTCGTTTCGATAGTGAGATAGGAAATGCAGCGGCGGGCATCGAGCCGGTAGGGCGCAGGGAAGGCGTTGGTCGGGCAGATGTCGAGGCAGGCCTGACATGTCCCACATGCGTCATGAGCAGGCTCGTCCGGCGTCAGATCGGCGCTGGTCAGCATCACGCCGAGGAAGAGCCAGGAGCCATGCTCGCGGCTGACGAGATTGGTGTGCTTGCCCTGCCAGCCGACGCCCGCCTTCTGTGCAAGAGGCTTTTCCATCAGCGGCGCGGTATCGACGAAGATCTTCACGTCGTGGCCGGTGGTTGTCGCGAAGTTCGAGGCGAGCTGGCGGAGCTTGCGCTTCATCAGGTCGTGATAGTCGGCGTTCTGGGCGTAGACGGAGATGGTGGCGTGCTCGCGCCGGGTGAGCGGTTCGAGCGGGTCGATCTTCGGGCCGTAGTTGAGGCCGACGACGAGCGCCGATTTCGCGTCGGGCCACATGGCCGTCGGATGCTGGCGGCGCAGCAGGGTCTCGGCCATCCAGCCCATGTCGCCGTGGAAGCCCTGGGCTACGAAATCGGCGAGGCGGTCGCCGGCCTCCCACGCGGCATCGGCGCGGGCGATGCGGGCGACGTCGAAGCCGAGCGCGCGGGCGCTGTCCTTGAGAAGGGCTTCCGGGGTGGTCATGCGCGACTGCTAGCGAGGGGCGTGTTGGGGAGCAAGCGGTTGCCGCGTCAGCCGCTGTCGACCGGTTGGCATCCATAAATCAACCAGACGTGAGCCAGCTTGACCTCGCGTTGAGGCGGGGTTCGCGCTGATCGGGGGTGGAGCAGGCGCGCGTTGCGCATTGCGGGCGGGTGCGCAGGCGCCTAGGCTTGGGGCAGTTAGACGCGTCCCATGCTGCAGGAGATCTGACTTGCGCCACGCTCTGCTTGCCACCATCGCCACATCACTTTCGATCGCGCTTGCCTTCGGCGCGCCTGCCGCACTTGCGCAGTCGCCGACAGCGCAGACCGCACAGAAATACGATCCAACCAAGCCTTACCCACCCTACACGGCGCCGAAGCTGAAGATCGGGCAGCCGGACCTGCAGGGCTTCTGGCACAACACGACGCTGACGAAGATGACGCGTCCGGCCGGTGTGAAGAGCCTCGTCTATACCGAGGAAGAGGTCGCCAAGATCGAGCAGGAGATGGTCGAGGAGATCGAGGAGGGCAATGCGCCGACCGCGGCGGATGCGCCGGCCGAGTACGTCATCCCGAAAGACATCAAGCCGGAATATCTCGCAGGCGGCGGGGCCACCGGCGGCTACAACCGCTTCTGGATCGATCCGGGCAATCATGTGATGCGGGTCAACGGCCAGCCGCGCTCGTCGATCATCACGACGCCGACGGGAACGGCGCCGCCGCGCAAGGCGGGCGCAACGCCTGCGCCAGCGCCCGAGCCGCCGGCCTTCGTGAAGCTGCTGGGACCGACCCCGCCGCGCGGCCAGTCGTTCGACAATCCGGAATCGCGCGCGACGGAGCGCTGCATCATCTCGTTCGGCCGCAATGCCGGGCCGCCGATGTTCGCCAACGGATTCTACAACAACAGCTACCAGATCGTTCAGTCGCCGGACCATGTCGTGATCGCAACCGAGATGGTGCACGATGCGCGGATCGTGCGGCTGAATTCGAAGCATCGCACCGACGACGTGCGGCCCTATTTCGGGGATTCGATCGGCTGGTGGGATGGCGACACACTTGTGGTGGAGACCACCCACATTCCGCAGAGCCAGCAATTCATGGGCTCGTGGAAGGACCTGAAGGTCACCGAGCGTTTCAGGCGCGTCGCCGATGACCGGCTCTATTACGGCTTCACCATCGAGGACCCGACGCTGTGGGATGCGCCATGGGGCGGCGAGTACGAGTTCGCGGCGCTCAATGGCAAGATGTACGAGTACGCCTGCCACGAAGGCAATTACGCGCTGCAGGGCATTCTCGAAGGCGCGCGCGTGATGGAGGCGCGCGAGGCGGCCGCAGCCAGGAAGGCGAGCGCCAAGCCG
>CAIKXW010000440.1 GCA_903831485.1 uncultured Alphaproteobacteria bacterium
GCCTGATGACAACCCAGCCGCCCCGCGTTATCCGCATCCCATGATTGACGATCGTTTCGACCACAAATCCGCAGAACCCCGCCTCTACGAGGCCTGGGAAAGCTCTGGCGCGTTCAAGCCTTCGGGCGAGGGCGAGCCCTACGCCATCGTGATCCCGCCGCCGAACGTCACGGGCGTGCTGCACATGGGGCATGCGCTCAACAACACGCTGCAGGACGTGCTGATCCGCTATCACCGGATGCGCGGGTTCAAGACCCTGTGGCAGCCGGGCACGGACCATGCCGGCATCGCGACGCAGATGGTCGTCGAGCGCCAGCTGGCGCAGGAAGGCAATGTCGGGCGTCGCGATCTCGGACGCGACAAGTTCGTCGAGCGCGTCTGGCAGTGGAAAGAGAAATCCGGCGGGTCGATCACCAACCAGCTGAAGCGCCTCGGCGCCAGCTGTGACTGGAGCCGCGAGCGCTTTACTCTCGACGATGGTCTCAACAAGGCAGTGACGAAAGTGTTCGTCGAGCTGTTCCGCGAGGGACTGATCTATCGCGACAAGCGCCTCGTGAACTGGGACCCGCATTTCCAGACCGCTATCTCGGATCTCGAAGTCGAGAACCGGGAAGTGAAGGGTCATTTCTGGCACTTCAGGTATCCGCTCGCCGACGGCGCAACCTACGAGTTCCCGACGCAGTTCGACGAGCTGGGCAAGCCGGTCGTGTTCGAGGAGCGCGACTACATCGTCGTCGCCACCACCCGTCCAGAGACGATGCTGGGCGATACCGGCGTCGCCGTGCATCCGGATGACGAGCGCTACAAGTCACTTATCGGCAAGATGGTGAAGCTGCCGCTGGTCGGCCGCCTCATTCCGATCGTGGCGGATGAATATGCCGATCCCGCTCAGGGCTCGGGCGCGGTGAAGATGACGCCGGCGCACGACTTCAACGACTATCAGGTCGGCAAGCGCAACAAGCTCGACACAATCAACATCTTCACGGACACGGCGCATCTCAACGACAACGTGCCCGAGAAGTATCGCGGCCACGAACGCTTCGCGGCGCGCAAGATGGTCGTCGCTGACATGGAGGCGGAAGGCTTCCTGCTGCAGATCGAAGACAAGACGATCATGCAGCCGTTCGGCGACCGCTCCGGCGTGGTGGTCGAGCCGTATCTGACGGACCAGTGGTATGTCGACGCGGCCACATTGGCGAAGCCTGCAATCGAGGCCGTCGAAAAAGGCACGACGAAGTTCGTCCCCGAGAACTGGTCGAAGACCTATTACGAATGGATGCGCAACATCGAGCCATGGTGCGTGAGCCGCCAGTTGTGGTGGGGGCATCGTATTCCGGCGTGGTACGGGCCGGCGCTGACGACCGAGCCGGATGGCAATGGCGGGCACGCTGCGGCGATCGACTCGCTGGGCGACCTGCCGCCAAAATTCTTCGTCGCCTTCACCGAGGACGAAGCGCTGGAACATGCGCGGGCTTACTACGGCGACCGCAAGATCGAACTGGCCGGCGATCGGGATGCTGCGCGCCAGCAAATGCTGTCTGGCGATCACGAGCAGCAGGTCCGTCTATGGCAAGACGAAGACGTCCTCGACACCTGGTTCTCGTCCGCGCTGTGGCCGTTCTCCACGCAGGGCTGGCCGGAGCGCGATCCGACGGCGGAGGGATTCTATCCCGGCGCGGTGCTGGTGACGGCGTTCGACATCATCTTCTTCTGGGTCGCTCGCATGATGATGCAGGGCATCCACTTCATGGGCGAAGCGCCTTTCAAGGACGTCTACATCCACGCGCTCGTCCGGGACGAGAAGGGGCGCAAGATGTCGAAGTCCCTCGGCAACGCCATCGACCCGCTGGAGCTAGTGGACGAGTTCGGCGCCGATGCCCTGCGCATGACGCTGGCCGCGATGGCGGCGCAGGGTCGCGACATCAAGCTGGCGAAACAGCGCGTCGAAGGCTACCGCAACTTCTCGACCAAGCTGTGGAACGCGACGAAGTTCGCGCAGATGAATGGCTGTGCGCTGGTCGAAGAGTTCGATCCTTCGTCCGTGAAGCACACGCTGAACAAGTGGATCGTCTCGGAGGCCGTGCGCACGACGAAGGCCGTGGAGCAGGGTATCGCCACCTACCGCTTCAACGAGGCGGCGGGCGCGATCTACGGCTATGTCTGGAACGTGTTCTGCGACTGGTACATCGAACTCACCAAGCCGATCTTCCTCGGCTCGGACGAAGCAACGAAAACCGAAACACGCGCCACGGCGGCGTGGGCGCTCGACCAGATCGTGCACCTGCTGCACCCGTTCATGCCCTACATCACGGAAGAGCTGTTCCAGGAGTTCGGCAAGCCCATCACCCGCAAGGGCCTGCTGATCTCGCAGAGCTGGCCCGCGCTCGATGAATCGCTGATCGACGCAAAGGCCAACGCCGAAGTCGAATGGGTGATCCGCCTGATTACCTCGATCCGCTCCACCCGCTCGGACCTCAACGTGCCCGCCGGCGCCAAAGTCCCGATGACGCTGGTCGGCGCATCGGCCGAAACGCAGCAACGCCTCGCGACCTATCAGTCGCTGATCGAACGCCTCGCGCGGCTTGAGTCCGTGACAATCGCGGAGACGCCCCCCAAGGGCGCCGTCCGCATCGTGCTGGACGAAGCAACCGCCTGCCTCGACGTGGCGGCGCTGATCGACCTCAAGGCCGAGATCGCGCGCCTCGAGAAGGAGATCGCGCGCCTGAAGGGCGAGATCGCGGGCATCGACAAGAAGCTGTCGAACGAACAGTTCGTCGCCAAGGCGCCGCCGGAAGTGGTGGAAGAGCAGCACGAACGGCGCGCGGCGGCAGAGGCGGCGATAATCAAGCTGGGCGATGCGCTGGCGCAGCTGAAGGCTGCGGGGTGATGGGGACCAACATGCGCGCAGCGATTCTTGGTCTCTTTTCCCTGGTCGCAACCGCCTGCACGACAATGGAGACGCCCGTGGCAAAGCCCGAATGGACGCTGCTGATCCATGGCGGCGCCGGCGTGATGCGGCGCGCCGAGATGACGCCGGAAATGGATGCGGAGTATCGCGCCGGTCTGAACGCTGCTTTGGAGGCGGGCTCGCGTGTGCTGGCCAGTGGCGGGGCTGCGGTCGATGCCGTGCAGGCGGCGGTGATCGTGCTGGAGGACAATCCGAACTTCAACGCAGGTCGCGGCGCCGTGCTGACGCGCGAAGGCGTGGCGGAGCTGGACGCCTCGATCATGGATGGCCGTGACCGGCGCGCGGGGGCCGTGGCGCAGGTGCGCACGGTGAAGAACCCGATCCGCGCGGCGCGCCATGTGATGGACAATAGCGGCCGCGTGATGTTCGCCGGGCCCGATGTCGACGAGATGGCGAAGGCGGCGGGGCTGGAGATCGTGCCACCGGAGTATTTCATCACGCCGCGCCGGCAGGAGGCCTTGCGCCGTGCGATGGCGGGCACGTTCGAGCCGATGGACCGCTTCGGCACCGTGGGCGCCGTGGCGATGGACCGCGCCGGCAATCTTGCGGCCGCGACATCTACCGGCGGCATGAACGCCAAGCCGCCGGGCCGCGTGGGCGACGCGCCGATCATCGGCGCGGGCACCTATGCCGACAATGCGTCGTGCGCCGTCTCTGCCACGGGCGATGGCGAATACTTCATCCGCGTCAGTGTCGCCCGCATGATCTGCGCGCGCGTCGCGATGCAGGACATGTCGGCGGAGCAGGCTGCCGAAGCGACGCTCGCCGAAGTGAAGGCGCTGGGCGGCACGGGCGGGGTCATCGTACTGGGCCGCGACGGCTCGATCGCGCTGAGCA
>CAIKXW010000441.1 GCA_903831485.1 uncultured Alphaproteobacteria bacterium
AGACGACGCCGACCACCAGAAGGGTCAGGACAGCGATTCCTCCGAGGGCCGTCAGGTCCGCCATCATGTCCGCCAGCCATGCCGGGCCGATCGGGTTGCTGGCGTCGCCCGGCTCGCGAAGGGCCTTCAGGATCGACTCGTCGAAGGCGTGCGTGTCGCCCTCCAGCGCCTCGTCGGCGATCGCCATGAAGGCGAAGGCGCCGAGGGCGACGATGCCCATCGCGATAACGGCGCCGATTTCGGAGAGGGCGAGGCGGCGGAGGTTGTGCAGGGCCTTGTCCGGCATGGGTCGTCCTCGCAGGCCCTTCTGTGATGGGTCCTGCCCCGGGTCCAGGGAGGCAGGGTGATGAACGGGCGGGACCGTGGGACTGTTCCCTCAGGTCCGGACCGGATGGCCGCAATCAATTGTTGAGAGGATTGGCGTCAGGGGAGGCTGCGGGCTATTTCCTTTGTCTGCCCAAAGTTTAAGCAGGGGAGTGTGCTGCGGAGACGGGCGTACCGGGGTGGCTTCGCGATGGCGATTCCACCCGCTAGGACTGGGGTGGCATGTACAACGAAATGTTCGCTGACGACCGATCGGTCCGGGGTCCTTACGAGAAGGTCGCGGAATGGATCAACACGACCGGCGTTGACCTGCTCAACCTGCGCCAGAGCGAGGCGGAGGCCATTTTCCGCAAGATCGGCATCACGTTCGCGGTCTATGGCGAGGGGGCCGATCCGGAGCGGCTGATCCCGTTCGACCTGATCCCGCGCGTCTTCGGGGCGGCCGAGTGGCGCAAGCTGTCGCGCGGCATCAAGCAGCGCAGCCGGGCCCTGAACGCGTTTCTCTACGATGTCTATCACCGCGGCGAGATCATGCGGGCGGGCGTGGTGCCCGAGGAACTGGTCTACCGGAACGAGGCTTTCCTGCCGGAGATGGTGGGCGTCGACCCGCCGGGCAAAGTCTACAGCCACATTGTCGGCGTGGACATCGTGCGGACGGATGGCGATCGCTTCCAGGTGCTGGAAGACAATTGCCGCACGCCATCGGGCGTCTCGTACATGCTCGAGAACCGCGAGATCATGATGCGGATGTTCCCGCAGCTGTTCCAGGCCGGCATCGTCGAGGCGGTCGAGAGCTATCCGAGCCAGCTGAAGAAGACGCTCGAGGAAGTGGCCCCGATCAAGTGCGATGATGATCCGACTGTGGTGCTGCTGACCCCGGGGTCGCTGAACTCGGCCTATTACGAACACTCCTTCCTCGCCGACCTGATGGGCATCGAGCTGGTGGAGCCGCAGGACCTGTTCGTCGAGAATGGGCTTTGCTGGATGCGCACGACGCGCGGGCCGCAGCGTGTGGACGTTATCTATCGGCGGATCGACGACACATACATTGACCCGCTGGCCTTCAAGGCGGACTCGCTGCTGGGCGTGCCGGGGATTTTCGACGTCTATCGTTCGGGCGGCGTGACGCTCTGTTCGGCGCCAGGCGCAGGTGTTGCCGACGACAAGGCGATCTATGTCTTCGTGCCGGACATGATCAAATTCTATCTTGGCGAAAAACCAATCCTCGAGAACGTGCAGACATGGCGCTGCGCCGAGCCCGACCACTGCAAGTATGTGATCGACAATCTCAAGGACCTCGTTGTGAAACGGGTGCATGGCTCCGGCGGCTACGGCATGCTGATCGGACCGCATGCGGCGAAGAAGGAGATCGACGCCTTCCGCGCCAAGATCAAGGCGAACCCGAGCGAGTTCATCGCGCAGCCCACGCTTGATCTTTCAACCGCGCCGATCCTCGGCAGCGATGGCGTCGAGGAGCGGCATGTCGATTTCCGGCCCTACTGCCTGGTCGGCAAGGACATCCGCCTGACGCCGGGCGGGCTGACGCGCGTCGCGCTGAAGAAGGGGTCGCTGGTGGTGAACTCGTCGCAGGGCGGCGGGGTGAAGGACACATGGATATTGGCTGAGTGATGCAATGCTGAGCCGCACCGCTGAAAACCTGTTCTGGATGGGCCGCTACATGGAGCGCGCGGATGCGACCGCGCGCCTGATCGAGATGGGGTATCGCATGGCGATGCTGCCGGGCTCGAACGAGCAGGAGGAGTGGCGCTCAGTTGCGGCGGCGTCCGGCTCTGCGCCGGAGCTCGCTGATTCGGAGGCGAAGGGCTTAAGCGCGAGCGCAGTGGTGCAGCGGCTGCTGCTCGATCCGGACAATGCGTCATCGATCCGGTCGTGCCTTACATCGGCGCGGGCGAACGGGCGGGCGATCCGGACGGCGCTGACGCAGGACATGTGGGAGGCGCTGAACGATGGCTGGCGCTCGCTGGGGCAGATGGATGCCGATACGGCCCTGAAGAATCTGCCGTCGCTGCTGGAGTGGACGAAGAACCGGACGGCGGCGTTCCGGGGCGCCTCGGAAATCTCGCTGCTGCGGAACGATGGCTACTACTTCCTGCGCATGGGCGGTCTCATTGAACGCGCCGACATGACGCTGCGCCTGCTCGACGTGAAATACTATGTGCTGCTGCCCGAGACGGACGTGGTCGGCGGCGGGCGCGACTATCACCAGTGGACGAGCGTCCTGCGCGCGACGTCGGCCCTGCGCGCCTATCACCATGTCTACAAGGGCGACTACACGCCGTGGGGCATTGCCGACTTTCTCATTCTCAACACCGCCTTCCCGCGCTCGGTGGCGTATTGCTATCGCTCGATCAGCCGCTTCCTCGATGACCTTGCCGAACTCTATGGCGAGAAGGGATCGCCGCAGGCCGTGGCGAGCGAAATGGTCGAACAGCTGGACAAG
>CAIKXW010000442.1 GCA_903831485.1 uncultured Alphaproteobacteria bacterium
GGGCTGATCGGCTCTCGAAGGCTGCTGGTGGAACTGGTGTTGGGATCGTCGGCCATGAGCTCTCTCCTCGAGCGCCGTGGAAAATCCACGCGCTGAAGGAAAAGGGGGCCGCCGACAAAACCGCAGGCCTAGCGGCTTAGCCTACCGCGCGAGCGGTTTAGTACACTCGCCGAAAGGCGACATTCCGCGTTCGACCGTTGACGTGCCGCCCCACGCCAAGTTTGTTGCGCGCATGGAGCCCCGCCCCCCCGATCCGTGCACCTCATCTTGTTTGGGATGACGACGGGCCTGCGACGCTGGCCTCCGCGGAAGCGCTTTTATCCTTGCTGTGCAGTTTTGCCGAGTTCTCACCAATCTGGCGTGACCGCGCGGGGCGGGACATTGCGGTGAACTTGGCCCGCGAAATACGCCAAGATGCGCTTATCACGCTCTCTGGCGCGATAAACGGGCGCATCGAGCTTTGCATTGCGCTGAGCTTTTGGGTGCGCGCAGATTTCTATCGCGAAGACGCTTGGTTCGGACGCGGATGGATCGAGCGCTGCTACGAGGAATGCGAAATCTGGTCGGACGCCGCCGATGGGATCATCGGCCCCCAAGTTGAGGACGATCCGCCGGGCCGCATTTCAAAGCGGGGCTATTGGATCCAGTTTGATACCTCGCAATAGCCAGCATATCACAGCGCCACGCGCACGATCGGGTTTGAAATCCCGGAGACCTAGTCGCGAGGCACGATGCCCCCGCTCGGTGCGGACGAGAGCGGCGCCTTGTGGGATGCTTGCTCCTTCGCTCCTGGTGGGTGACAAGCCGGGGTGATCATTGCGTTGACATCTGCAGATGACCCGCGGGTTGCGCCCTATCGGGGGGTGAAGGAGCGTGATCTGCTGCGCGGCGAGCAGCGCTTCATCGTCGAGGGCAAGGTGACGCTGGGGCGGCTGATCGAGGCGTCGCGGTTTGCCATCGAGTCGCTTTTCATCGCCGAGAACCGGGTGGAGCCGCTCATGCCGATGCTGGCGCGGCTGGACGAGGCCGTGCCTGTCTACGTGGCGCCGCAATCGGTCATGGACCAGATCACCGGGTTTCATATTCATCGCGGCGTGCTCGCGCTGGCGCGGCGGAGTGCTGCGCCAGCGGTTGCGGAGCTGCTTTCCACATTGGCGGCGCCGTGCACCGTGCTGGGCCTGATCGGACTGTCCAACCATGACAATGTCGGCGCCTGCTTCCGCAATGCGGCGGCGCTGGGCGCGAGCGCGGTTCTGCTCGATGGCGCGAGCTGTGATCCGCTGTACCGGAAATCGATCCGGGTTTCGGCGGGGACCGCGCTGTCCCTGCCCTTTGCGCATGGGGGCGATGGCGCGGGCATGATGGATGCGTTGGCTGCTGCCGGCGTGGAGGCGTGGGCGTTGAGCCCGGCGGGCGGCGAACCGCTGCATCTGCTGAGGCCGCCGGAGCGGCTTGCCATCGTGCTGGGCGCGGAAGGCCCCGGGCTTTCGCCAGATCTCATCGCGCGCTGCCGGCGCGTTTCGATTCCCATGTCGCCCGGCATCGACAGCCTGAATGTCGCCGCGGCGGGGGCAATCGCGTTGTCACACGTGTTTTCCTCACGGGCCGCGCAGAGTTGATCCGAGCGCGGCGCCAGGACGATTTGACAAACACCCGGAAGGTCATGATCAGGCGTCAGCGGAACCAAACGGGAGACCGGAAGGACATGCGCAACGCCATTCTGATCGCGCTGGTTTCAGCCTGTGTCGCTGGCGCGGCGGCCTGCTCGCCCCAGGCGGATGTGCAGCGCGAGCCATTCAAGGCCCCGCCGCCGTCGGCCGAACCCGATCCGGCAACGCTTGCACCGCCAAATCCGTTTTTCGGAACGTGGACGTTGGAGGGCGCACGGATTGCGCCTTGGTGGGACGGCAAGAGCGATGAGCCGGCGGTCGATCCTGCCATGGGGCAGAACTTCGTGTTTGCGGCCGACAAGGCCTCGGGGCCGCCGCTGCTGACCTGCGACAAGCCGAGTTACAAGCTGTACGTGACGGAGCCCACAGCACTGTTCGAGGGCAACCTGCCCGATCCGGTCAAGCAGGCCGCTGAACTCGGCTTCAAACCGGGCAGCATCACATCCATGACATATGACTGTGCATCTGATGCTGCCGACATCTCGCTCGACTTCGCGGAGGTCAAGCCCGGCGTGATCATGTTCGGGCTCAACAATGTGCTCTACACTTTCAGGTTCATACGTGGGTGACATGAAACGCATTACGATTGTCATGGCTGGCGTCCTGCTCGTGGCATGTTCGCAGGGCGGAGCAGCGTCTGGCGGTGGCGCGGCGGCGGACGCCGGTATCGAGGCCTTCATGGGGACGTGGAAGGTTTCGGGAAATATCGTTGCGCCGTGGTTCTCCGGGCCGGGCTTCAGTCCGCGGCCGGATGCCGAGATTCTGTCGACGCCGCTGGTGCTGACGGCGAAATCGGCAACGGGCGCCGGAATCCTCGCCTGCCCCGCCGCGACGTTCAAGGCGGCGCCGTCGCCGCCGGAGGGATTGTTCGAGGGCAATGTGCCGGATCGCGCCGTCGCCAAGTCTGCGCTGGGGGTGGATCAGGAGCAGATCGCCACGCTGGTGCAGAGCTGCACTTCGGGCGGGCGCGACATCGTGTTGTCCTATCATCTGGTCCGGGTGGACCGGATGCTGCTGGGCCTCGACAACATCATCTATCAATTCGACCGTGAGCCAGTAGCGGCAGCGCAATAGCGCCGACGGCGTTAACTCCCCGCTAACCATAGAAGCCCATCCGTTAACGGTTGGAGGCCTGTGTTGGGTGGAGGTTGGGGGCCATGCGCGTCCTCGTGACTGGTGGGTGTGGGTTCATCGGGTCGGCCGTGGTGCGGCTGGCTGTCGAGCGCGGCGACCATGTGCTCAATCTCGATCGCCGCAAGAAGACGACGCCGGTTCCGGCGCTGGGCCCCGCCGTGCAGCGCGAGGGCTATGCGCGGCTTGAGGCGGACATCACTGACCGGGGGATGATCCGGGCGATCTTGCGGGAGTTTTCGCCGGATGCCGTGATCCATCTTGCAGCCAGCAGCGATGATGATCCGGGCGGGCTGGTCGATGCCGAGATCGGCGGGGCTTTCTCCGTGCTGGAGGCCGCGCGGCAGTATCACGAGAAGCTTCAGGGCGAGGCGCGCCAGCGCTTCCGCATCGTGCATGCCGAGCGGGCCGAGAGCGATATTCCACAGAAGCAGACGCGCGTGCATGCGGCGCGCGGCGCGGCGTCTGTCCTGCTTGACCGGTGGGCGCGGGCCAATGACCTGCCGCTGGTGACATGCGTGGCGGGCGAGGCCTTCGGGCCGTGGCAGCCGAACACGTCTTTCCTCGCGCGGCTTGTGGCTTCGCTGCTTTACAACCAGCCCTTCCCGCTTTTGGCAGCCGGCGAGACGGTGCGCGACTGGCTGCCGGTGCGGGATTTCGCGGCGGGACTGCTGCGTGCGGCGGACGTTGCACCGGCGCAGTCGCGGTTTGATCTTTCTGTCGGGGCGGAGCGCCGCGATATCGATGTGGCGGAATCGGTCTGTTCGCTGCTGGACGAACGTTCGCCCATGTCGACGGGCGAGTTGTGGTCGAGCCTGCTGTTCATGGAGGGCGATGCGTCTGGCGCTGCGCCGGGGCCGATGCTCGATACGGTGGAAGCCGAGCGCGACCTTGGCTGGCGGCCGCAAGGCTTCCACGCGGGGCTGGATCGCCTGCTGACGTGGGCGCTGGCGAGCTATGCAGCCTCGCAGGCGCGGCGGACGGCTGTCGCGGCGGAGTAAGATGGTTTCGCGCCATCACTGACGGTCCGGTTTGCACCGGCAGCGCGCCCCGCTACGCTTCTTTCAAGCACAAGCAAGACGATGGGGGTAAGCAGATGTTGTTTCGCGTTTCTGGATACATCCTGGCTGGCCTGATCGGCGCAGCGAGTGCGCAGCCGGCGGCGGCGCAGGCGAGCGCCAACGCGATTGCGTGTGTTGAAACGGCGCTGTTCTGCTCTGAGATCATGCGGCGCGCCGATGAGCTTGCGAACTTCGGGCTTTATGGCGCGAATGATGGGCGCGCTCATGACACCGACCTTGATGCAATCGACGCCCAGTATGTTGCCAGTCTGGACACGGTGGTGCAGCAGGCCGGCTATTCCGGAGAGAAGCTGACGGAGCGGCGCGGCGTTCATCGTGAGCGCGTGGGACAGATGGCGACCAGCGCCGTCGTGGCGCAGACCAGGTTGTGCGTGAACCCGGTGACGCTGCAGCCAACGGATGCGACCGCGCCGCCCAAGGGCGCGGTCACGCTGGCCATGGGCGGGCGGTCGAAGACGGACGTGCTGTATGTCGACATGAACAGCCTGAGCCGGCTGGGGGCCGTGATCAGCGGATGGCAGCTCTACGTGCTCAAGGCGGACCAGCCGGTTGGCAGCAAGCCGAGCAAGGGACAGTGGACGCGCTTCTATGCGGACTGCCAGAATCCGACGCTGGCCGTCTACGGATCGGTCGGGCTGGCCGATCTGCGGAGCGACAAGCCATATACGGCCGACACGCGGGCAGCGCCAAAGATACAGACGGTGCAACCGAACACATTCGGCGCGGCGACCTGGATGCTGGCGTGCGGCGCAACGCAGCCGGGAACGGCGCAGGCAAGCCTTGCCGCCGCAGCGGATCACGCGCCTGGGCAGTTCGTGCCGTAGCTACTTTTCAAACGGGTCCCGCATCAAGATGACGTCTTCGCGTTCGGGTGAGGTCGAGAGCAGCGCGACGGGTTTGCCGACGAGTTCTTCGAGGCGGCGGACGTATTTGACAGCTTCGCCGGGGAGCTGGGTCCAAGAGCGGGCGCCGCGGGTGGAGCCTTTCCAGCCCTTCATCGTCTCGTAGACGGGCGTGACGTTGGCCTGATCGGTCATGCCTGACGGGAAGTGGTTGATGATGCGATCGCCGAGCTTGTAGTGCGTGCAGATCTGGATTTCGTCGAAGCCGTCGAGCACGTCGAGCTTGGTGAGGGCGA
>CAIKXW010000443.1 GCA_903831485.1 uncultured Alphaproteobacteria bacterium
CCGCAGCGTGATACGCGCCATCTGACTTCCCCTGAGAACTGTGTTTTCGCCTTTTGAAGGCAGAGCCGACGCGGGTCAACTCTTGGGCGACGGATCGGATGCCTGTGGCTGTAACACGTCGTCATTTAGTGCAAAACTGAACAGCGGCCACGAAATCTGCGGCGGGATGTCGGCTCAGGCCTGTCTGGCGCGCTCCTTGAGACGAGGCGCCAGGCAAGCGATGAGCATGCGGAAGCTTACGGTGGGTGTATTTGTGAGCCTGGACGGCGTGATGCAGGCTCCGGGCGGGCCGGAGGAGGACACCACAGGCGGTTTCTCGTACGCTGGTTGGATCGCGCCGTTCCGGAGCGAGGCCACCATCGGGGCAGTCGGAGCGCTGTTCGCAAAGCCGGTCGATCTGATTCTGGGGCGCACCACCTACGACATCGTTGCAGCACGCTGGCCGTACGACGAGACCGATCCGGCCGCAGAGACTTACGACGCAGGCGGCGCACACATCGCGCAGACCTTCAACGCGTGTACAAAATTTCGTGGCAACGCATCGTCCTGACTCGCTGACCTGGCAGAATTCGCAGGCACTGGGGCCGGATGTTGCGGCCGCGGTCCGCGCGCTCAAGCAGACGAACGGGCCGGACCTGGTCGTGCAGGGCTCGACTTAGCTGATCCAAATCCTGCTCGGCGCAGGCCTGGTCGATCACCTGCAGCTGCTGATCTATCCGATCATTTTCGGCAAAGGGAAGCGCCTGTTCGATGCAGGCGCTGCTCCCACCGCGATGAAGCTGGTCAAGTGGGAGGGGTCGCCCGACGGTGTGATCGTTGCGAACGATGAGCCGGCCGGAGCGATCGCGACCGGATCATTCCAACCTTCCGATCCATCCCCCGCGGAGGTTGCGCCGCGGCGCGCGCAATCCTGATCGTGAGTCCAGTGTCAGGCCGCGCGCAGGTGTGCAGGGCGGCGCAGGTCCTCCGCCAGTGCGTGGCCCATCATGTCGATGAAATTGCCGGCATAGAACGCATCGATCGCCGCAGACGAGCAGCCTTCCATCGCTGTGTCGAATCGCTTGAGGGGATTCCGTCCGCCTTCGACATGCGGGTAGTCGGAGGAGAACATGCAGACTTCGGCGCCCGCTTCTCGGGCGATCCATCCTGCGTCCTCGTGCGGATAGGGCGTGACGCGCAGCTGCCGACGCACGATCTCGCTGGGTCTGGCTGAGAGTTTTTGCAGGCGTGTCTCGTTCTTGATGAAGGCGGACGCCGCCGAATCCATCGACCGCATCCAGCCGGGAACCCACGCCGCGCCAAGTTCGATCGCGCCAAACTTGAGATCGCGGAAACGGTCGAACACGCCATCGAAGATCATCGTCGCCAGCGTCTGCATGGCGGCGTTCGGGATCGGCATGTAGCTGACCGACGTGAAGTTGTCGTCGCCGCCGTGGAAGTCGGGCACGGGCGGCAGGCCATTGGCCTTGTAGGCGGGGTCCAGCTTCTCCTCGCCGCCGACATGGAACAGGATCGGGATGCCCGCCTCCTGCGCCATCGCCCACACCGGATCTAGCCCGACATGGCTTGGCGAATGGCGCTGCGGACATTTCGAGGGGACCATCAGCGCCTTCGCGCCGAGGTCGATCGCCATCTTTGCGCAGGCGGCGGCGCGCGGGATATCCTCAATCGGAATCTGGGCGGTGGGCAGCAGGCGGCGATCGACCTTGCAGAAGTCGGTCATCATGCGGTTGTGGGCGTCGGCGACCGCGTAGCACAGCTCCATGTCGTCGCCCTGGTCGAGCCCGAAATTGCCGAGGCACCAGGTGGTGAAGACGAGTTGACTGGCGAAGCCCAGCGCATTCAGCGCCGCCGGTCTGTCATCGGCGATGAAGGCGCCCTGAGCCTCGTAGTTCTTGCGCAGCAGTATGTTGGACTCGGCCCCGGAGCGGAAGGTCGCGTCAGCATGCGCCGCGCGAGCCTGTTCCGCCTTCTGTCGCGCGGCACGATCAATGAAGCCCGGCAGGGCGCGATAGCGAGCCAGGAGACGTGCTTCGAGATACGGATCGAGGCAGTCGGACAGCTCCATCAGGTGGCTGTCCGCGTCGTGGATGATCCGCCCTTCGACATAGGCCATTGCGTTCTCCCCGTGGTCGTTTCTGACGTTTTCCAAAGTCAGTCACGCAATGCCACGGGAGGCAAGGGGGGGCGGGTTC
>CAIKXW010000444.1 GCA_903831485.1 uncultured Alphaproteobacteria bacterium
CGTGGTCGATCTCGATGCGGATGCGGGCGAGAATGCGATCCGGCTTGCCAAGGCAAAGGGCGTCGATGTGCGCGAGATCGTCGCGTGCGTGCTGGACCGGCCGCGCCACGAAAAGATCATCGCTGACCTCCGCAAGGCAGGCGCGCGGATCAATCTCATTCCGGATGGTGATGTGGCCGGGGTGATCAACACAGCGATGCCGGAGACCGGGATCGACATGTATGTCGGGCAGGGCAAGGCGCCGGAGGGCGTGCTGGCCGCGGCTGCGTTGCGGTGTGTCGGCGGCCAGATGCAGGCGCGGTTCGTGTTTCGCAACGAGGCCGAGAAGATCCAGGCGCAGCGAGCCGGGCTGAAGGATGCCGGGCGGCGCTATGCGATCGGCGACCTTGTGTCGGGCGACGTCGTCTTTGCTGCGACGGGCGTGACCAAGGGTACGCTGCTCGATGGCGCCGTGCGTGGGCGCGGGGTGGTGGAGACGCACACGATGCTGATGTCATCCGCGGACGGCGTTGTGCGGACGATGAGGTCGAAGACGCCGGTGCGCGTGTAGCGCGCGGGGGCGTTCTCAGTCGCGCGGGCGCGCTGGGGTGACAATTCAGTTTTTCGGTTCTTGAGAAGAATCCGGGCGGGCCTCGGGCATAGGTGAGCCCGCCCTCGTGGTTCGACGGGCGCTTCCTTCGGTCGCTGCTCACCTCCATGCAGGCAGCGGGACTGCTAGACTGGTCCTGCGGCTGGCGCAGCTCTTTGCTCACCTGGTTCCTGGGCCTGCCCCCGTGGACCGCCTCATGGCCTGGGCGCGCCAGCCGGTCATTTGTTCCGAACAGTCGCACGGGCCGCGGCCACCGCGTTCGCATCGACGCTTGTGGGGATGCGGTAGATGTCGCGGAGACCTTCGGTGAACTGCGTCGCGGCTTGGCGCCTGTCCATCATCTGGGCGCGATTGAACGCGAAGCGTCTGGCGACGTCGAACCAGTTCGTAAATGGGGGGAGGATTTCGAGCTTCACCTCGCGGACATTCCAGCCGAGGGCGCGCCAGGCCTGGCGGCCGAGCCTGGCGCGGCGGCCCGTGCTGATCACCATGATCATCAACGGCCAGAAGTGCCACGCGAGGCCGATCAGAGCCGGCAGGGCGCGCAGGAGCACAAGGGGATGCTTCCACGCTTCATGCGGCCGATTACACGGCCGCAGACACCCCCACCGATTCTGGGCCACTGTTTCCCCCAAACACTTGGCGGAAGCGATTGAGAACGTTGGAGTTCGGCGTTCAGTTTCCCTCAAACGCGAGCAAGCGTTTTGCCCCAAACCCGGCGTTCCGCGGGGTGGGGGCGGCGCTATCCGGCCGCCTTGCAGCGCGTGGGGTTTGCGGAATTTGCTGGGGTGCTAAGGGAGTGGCGAAGAGGATGAATCGATGAAGTGGCTGGTGCTGGCGGGCGTGGTTCTGGTTGCAGGCTGTGGGGAGGCGACGCTGCCGCCGAGCGAGACGCACGTGGCGTTCACGAAGGCTTGCGTTGCCGGGGGAGACGCCGCCGACGTGTGCGAGTGCCGGGCGACGAAGATCGATGCGCTGGTGGCCGACGGGTCGGTTAGCGAGGAGGTGCAGCGGGCTTTCCTGCTGCAGGCGCAGGGCAAGGAAGACGAGGCGGATGCGATCATGGTGACGCTGCCGCCGGGCGACCTCCTGCACCAGCCGAGCCTGATCGCAGAGGCGCAGCTTGCGTGTGCTGCGTCGAACTAGGCGTCGCAGTCGATTGACGTTGAGCGTGCGGTGGAAGCCGGATAGAAGCGGCTTCCGGGTTTTCCAGACAGGTTCACGCTCGCCATGAGGCGCTCTTCAGCATCGCTTCCGGGGCTTGCGGTTTTGCTGCTGGCTGCTGTCGCAATCGCGGGATGCAGCCAGAACGAGCAGGGCCGCAAGACGATCGAGGCGCAGTGCATCGCCGGCGGCGGAGCCGAGGATGTGTGCGCGTGCCTCGCCAAGACGTCGGCCGAGCGTCTGGACAAGGAATTGTTCGATATCGTCGTGCTCGGCGCGCAGGGCGAAGACCTGGAAACGGCGGAGCGGATTGCGGAGCTGCCGCCGGAGCTCGAGAACAAGCTGTCAGCCGTGGTCCCCGAGATCATCAAGCAGTGCGGGGCTGAGAGCTACCTGGTTACAGGCTAGGTCCCTCGTGAAGTGAGCGCGTCCGCAATCCGAGCAGGGGTGCCGATGGCTGGCGGAGCCAGATCGGGATCAAGGAGCAGGCGCAGATATCGAACAGCCGCGGCGCGACTGCGTGCGCAATGGGATATGCCGAGACGGGAATTTCGGCAGAGGCCTGACGCCCTGCGATCAGTGCAGATGCAAACACCCGCGACGAAAAAACCACGCTTCAGGAATGAATCAACTCGCGCCCGTTTTGAGTATTGCGGAGGACGCGCCTGCGGTGCACCAAAATCACTCGTACGCTGCGAAGCGTATTCCGGGATCCGCGCCGCTCTTCGGGGCTGTTGAGCGGACGGATCCCGGCTCGCAGCCCCTCATCAAATCGAAAACGAAATGATCGGCTAGCCGGCTCCCGTGCTAGCCCCGATTGCGTTGTTGTATCAATGCGGCGACGCGGGATGGCGTTCGCAAGGATCAGGCATGAGCAAGTGGGTTCTCGGCATCATTGGCGGTTCGGGGCTGTATCAGGTTCCGGGGATTGAAGGCGGGCGGTGGCAGACGGTCACGTCGCCATGGGGCGTGCCGTCGGATCAGGTGTTTCGCGGGACGTTGCATGGCGTCGGCGTCGTGTTCCTGCCGCGGCATGGTCGTGGGCATCGGCTGGGGCCGACGCAGCTGAACTATCGCGCCAACATCGACGTGATGAAGCGCTGCGGCGTGACGGACATTCTCTCGCTGTCGGCATGTGGGTCGCTGAAGGAGGAGATGGCCCCGGGCGATTTCGTGATCGTGGACCAGTTCATCGACAGGACGTTCGCGCGCGAGAAGAGTTTCTTCGGCGAGGGTGTCGTGGCGCATGTGTCGATGGCGCATCCGGTGTCGTCTCGACTGGCGGGCATGGCGGCCAAGGCTAGCGCGGCGGTGGGTGTGAAGACGCACCGGGGCGGAACCTATCTCGCGATGGAGGGGCCGCAGTTTTCCTCGCTTGCGGAATCGAAGCTGTACAGGTCCTGGGGGTGCTCGGTGATCGGCATGACCAACATGCCCGAGGCGAAGCTGGCGCGCGAGGCGGAACTTCCCTACGCCACGGTGGCGATGGTGACGGACTATGACTGCTGGCACGAGGAGGTGGCGGCGGTGTCGGTGACCGACGTGCTGAAGGTGCTGCATGGCAACGCGGAGCGGGCCGCGGCGCTGGTCTCGCGCGTGGCGGGGCGGATGGCCGAGGGGCCGCGTGACCCCGACCCCGATGGAATTGATACCTGCCTTGACCACGCGATCATCACAGGGTCGCAGCATCGCGATCCCGCGCTGATGGCGCGGCTGGATGCTGTCGCTGGACGGGTGTTACGGGCTTGACGGAGACCCATGCGTCCCGCCACATCCGACACGCGGCGTGACCTCGGTGCGGGGTGAACTGGGCGCGGTGTGGAAGAGACGAGCCTAGATGCCCGACAACCTGCTGTTGTTCATCGGGCTGACCACGCTGGTCAGTCTCGCGCCCGGCCCCAACGTCATGTTCATCATGTCGCAAGCGGCGTTGCGCGGGCATCGCGCGGGGATGATGGCGGGTCTTGGGATCCAGGTCGCCAATGTGGTGTATTTCGCGCTGACGCTGTTGGGGCTCGGGGTGCTGATCTCGACCTCGGAGCTGCTGTTCTTCATCCTCAAATGGACGGGCGCGGGGTATCTGGCGTTGATCGGCATTCTCGCGCTGGTGCGATCGTTCAGGCCGCAGCCGGTCATCGATCCGGCTCAGCGGGCGCCGGTGATCGCGGTGCACCGTGGGGCGTTCTTCGACGGGCTGGTGATCGGGTTCGGCAATCCGAAGACGATCTTCTGGTTCCTGACCTTCCTGCCGCAATTCATCAGCCCGCAGCAGAGCCTCGCGAACCAGATGCTGACGCTGGGCATCATCGGCACGGTGATCGATCTTGCGATCCAGTGGATGTACACGCATGTCGGCGGGGCGATGTCGCGGTTCCTGGCGCAGCCGCAGATCAGGCGCTGGTTCGAGCGCGGCGTGGGCGTGGTGTTCATCGCGATCGCGCTGATGGTCGCGTTCGGGATGCAGCAGCACAAGTGAAGGGATGGAGCGATGACGCCGAAGCTGCATATCGGGGACAAGAACTACTCGTCGTGGTCGATGCGGCCGTGGCTGGCGCTGCGGGTGGGCGGCATCGCGTTCGACGAGATGATGCATGCACTGCCGGAGATGGGCGGCAAGCCCGCATTCGGGGCGTTGTCGCCCAACGCCAAAGTGCCGGCGCTTGATCTCGGTGGCGGGGTGGTGATCGCGGAAAGTCTCGCGATCTGCGAGTGGGCGGCGGAGCAGCAGCCGAGCCTGTGGCCTGAGGATGCAACGGCGCGGGCGCTGGCGCGGGCGGCGAGCGCGATCATGCATTCGGGCTTCCCGAACCTGCGCAACGATGCGCCGATGAACATCCGCCGGCGGAGTGATGCGTCGCGCATGACGGCTGATGGGCTGGCTGATGCAGCGCGGGTGGATGCGCTGTGGCGTGAGTGGCTCGCGCGGTCTGGCGGGCCGTTCCTGTTCGGGCGGTGGTCAATTGCCGACGCAATGTATGCGCCAGTGGTGACGCGGTTCGTGACCTACGCCATCCCGCGCTCGGACGTGGCGCAGGGCTATCTCGACCGGATGTGGGCCGAGCCGAATTTTGCAGCGTGGGTGGACGGGGCTGAGGCGGAGACGCGGCAGTTGCCGAGGTCGGATCAGGCATAGCGCCGTCACTTTCCCGACAAGCGGGGATGATCTACCTAACGCTGCGCGAGACAGGGACGCCCCATGGAACTGAAAGACGCAATCCGCACCATTCCGGACTTCCCGAAGCCGGGGATCATGTTCCGGGATGTGACCACGCTGATGGGCGATCCGCGGGCGTTCCGGCAGGCGGTGGACGAGCTGGTGCAGCCCTGGGCCGGCGCCAAGATCGACAAGGTGGCGGGGATCGAGGCGCGCGGGTTCATTCTCGGGGGGGCGGTGGCGCACCAGCTGTCGGCGGGGTTCGTGCCGCTGCGCAAGAAGGGCAAGCTGCCCCATCATGTGATAACCGAAAGCTATGAACTGGAGTACGGCGTCGACTCCATGGAAATGCATACAGACGCCATCGCGCCAGGCGACCGCGTGCTGCTGGTGGACGATCTGATCGCGACCGGCGGTACGGCTATGGCGGCGGTAAAGCTCCTGCGGAAAGCGGGCGCAAAGATCGCGGGCGCGGCCTTCCTGGTGTGCCTGCCGGAACTGCAGGGCGACACGAAGCTCGCGGGCCAAGGGATAAACGTCAGCTACCTGGTGTGGTTCGCCGGACATTAACCCTTGGCGTTTCAATGAGGTAGCGCGGGCATTGACCCGGACCGCCCGGACCGCCACCTATGGCGGGCACGTTCCATCGGAGTTTCCATGACGAATCGCCCCAATTTCTTCCACCTCGACGAGGACGACGAGGACGACAGCCCGGATTCGAAAAAGGAAGAGAACAGCTCGTCCCAGCTCGACAAGGCGCTGTTCGATTCGCGGACGATCCTGCTGACGGGCGAGATCAACGACAAGATCGCGCGGTCGGTGTGCGCGCAGCTGCTGGCCTATTCGGCGGTCAGCGACAAGCCGATTCTGCTGGTGCTGTCCTCGCCGGGCGGTCATGTGGAATCGGGCGACATGATCCACGACATGATCAAGTTCGTGCGCGCGCCTGTGCGCATTCTCGGCACGGGCTGGTGCGCCTCGGCCGGTGCGCTGATCTACGCGGCGGGCAAGAAGGAAAACCGCTTCTGCCTGCCCAACACCCGCTTCCTGCTGCACGAACCCCGCGGCGGCGTTGGCGGCCAGGCCTCCGACGTGGAGATCCAGGCGCGCGAAATTATCCGGATGCGCGAGCGGCTGAACAAGATATTCGCCGCGGCCACCGGCCAGACGCTTGAGCAGATCAAGAAGGACACGGACCGGGATTACTGGATGAGCGCCGAACAGGCGCTTGCCTACGGTCTTGTGGGCAAGATTGTGACGACCCACTCCGAAATCGCCTAGGGGTCTCCAGATTTCATGATTCCGCAGATGCGGGATTTGGGGGCATAGTCTCCCCCGGATGAACTGGCAGGGGCGCATACGTCTGGTCCTCGAATCGTCCGGCTGGCGCAGACATGCGCCGGCTGGCGCGTCCGTGCTCGTGCATGCGGTGCTTCTGTCTGCGGTGGCCGGGATGATGGCGACGGCGCTGCCGCCTTTGGCCGATGCGAGCCGGAAGGTTGTACTCGCGGTGGAGCTCGTGCCCGTCCTGGAGATCTCCGAGCCTGTGCCCATGGCGGGCGCAACGCCGCCGCCGAGGACAAGGGCCCCGCGCCCGGTGGAGACGCCATCAGCAAGTGCAGAGGCGCCTGCGCCACGTTCTGCGGGACCGACCGCGCCGGCGGCAGATCCGAAGGACAGGAAGGCGGGCGAAGACCGCGTGTATCTCGGCCCGCCGTCGATCCTGAATGACCCCGGTGTTTCGCCCGGGCTCGCCAGCCTGATGGGGAAGGACCCGTGCGAGGCGCGCTATGGCCCGAAGGCAAAGGAGTGTGCCGGCCGGGAGCTCGCCGCGCGGACGGGTACCATGGATTCCGTCATGTCGCGCTCTAAGGAAGACCTCGCCCAGTACTTTGCGGAGTACATGCCGAAGTGCGCGTTCAAGGTTGGATGCGAAGGTGGCGAGTGGATTTCCTCGAACGGCACGCGCAGCGTCGCCAAGGCGCCGCCAGGGTCGGCCGACGATCGCGGGCAGATGGCGGCCATGGCGGGCGGCGCGGCGAGCCTTGGCGGGCTCAACACCATTGTCGGCCGCCTCGGCTTCAACCCGGACCACACGGACCCCGGCTTCGGCGACTGATCAGTCGAAGATATCGAACAGGTCAAAGCCGCCGCGGCGTTTACGGCGACCCCGGTCGTCTTCGTCGTCGTCGCCGTCATAGCGATAGCGCTTGCGGTCGTCGTCGTATTTGTGGTTGCGCTTCCAGTCGTCGGGGTTCCGCTCGAAGCTTTTCACCTCTTCCTGGAAGCGGCGGTGGGCCTGGACGGACTTTTCCGACTCTTCGCGCTCGGCCACGAGCAGCTTGTCGAGTTCGCCGCGGTCGAGCCAGACGCCCTTGCAGCTGGGGCATATATCGATGTCCACGCCTTCCCGCGAGATCTTCTGCATCTGGGAATTGTCGTTCGGGCAGAGGAAGAGCGGCAAGGAAGGCTCCGGGGTTGCAAATGGTCTGAGCGATGCACTTAAGGTGTCCGCGGCTTCACGCAAGTTTCATCGGTGAAAGAGCGATGATAAGTGCGTCATCGGACGTGCAGAGGAGCGTAACCTGAATTACCGGCATGCCTTTCACGCGGGAAACTTCGCGGACGTGGTGAAACACGTCGCGCTGGCGTTGTGCCTTGACCGGCTGAACCAGAAACCGGCCGCCTATCGTTACATCGACACGCATGCGGGCATCGGGGTCTACGATCTCGAGGGCGATGAGGCCGAGCGCAGTCCGGAATGGAAGGATGGCGTCGGGCGTGTGTGGGAGGAGGTGGACGGTGCGCCGGTGTCTGTGCGGGCTGCATTGGCGCCATGGCTGGGCGTGGTGCGGCAGATGAATTCGGATGGGCTGCGGCACTATCCGGGCTCGCCGTTGATCGCTTCGCGCATGGCGCGCCCGGACGATGCGCTGCGCCTGTGCGAACTGCATGGGCCGAGCACGGAGTTGCTGCGTGAGGCGATGGGGCGCGACCGGCGGGTGAAGATCGAACAGCGCGACGGGTTCGATGCGCTGCCGGCCTATCTGCCGCCACCGGAGCGGCGGGGGCTTGTGCTGGTCGATCCGCCGTTCGAGGTTGTGGCTGGCGCGCGGAAGGCGGACTTCGACTGGATGCTGAAGGCCGCGCGTGCGGGCGTGAAGCGCTGGCCGCAGGGCGTCTATGTGTTCTGGCGTCCGATCAAGGATCTCGAGCAGGTGGCGGCATTCGATGGCGAGCTGGCCTCGATGTTGATCGAGGAGGGCGGCGTGGCGCCGGAGAAGGTGCTGGTCGCTGATCTGTGGGTGCGCGCGATCGGCGAGGGCAAGCTGGGCGGGGCGGGCGTAGTGATCGCAAATGCGCCGTTCGGTGTGGCGGAAAATCTGCGTGCGGCGCTGCCGTGGCTGTGCGATCTGATGGCGCAGGGCGCGGGCGCGGGGTGGCGTGTGGAGAGCCCGTCGGCTGAGGTCGAGGACTAACGGCGGCTTGCGAACCAGATGGTGTGTCTCGGCCCCTTGCCATTGCTGCGGGCGCGGACGGTGACCTCTTCTACGCCGAAGCCCACGTGCTTCAGGCGCTTGTTAAAAGCGGTGTCGGGGGCGGCGGACCAGATAGCGAGAATGCCGCCGGGCCTCAGCGCGGACATCGCGGCGCCGAGGCCCTTCACCGAGTAGAGGCCGTCATTGGCGGCGCGGACCAGGCCTGATGGGCCGTTGTCAACGTCGAGCAGGATGGCGTCGTAGCGGTTGGTTGCAGTCGTGATCGCCGTGGCGACGTCGCCGCCGATCAGATGCACGCGCGTGTCATCGAGAGAGCCTGCGGTGAGCGTCGCCATGGGGCCGCGCGCCCAGGCTATGATTTCGGGGACGAGTTCGGCGACGGTGACCTTTGCGTTTGGGCCCAGCATTGCGAGCGCGGCGCGCAGGGTGAAGCCCATGCCGTAGCCGCCAATCAACAGGTTGGGCGAGGCGCCCTTGCCGAGGCGGTCGCAGGTCATGGTCGCGAGCGCCTCCTCAGAGCCGCCGACGCGGCTGCTCATGAGTTCGTTGTTGTCGACCATGATGATGTGATCATCGCCATGGCGGACCAGCCGGAGTTCGACGCCGCCGGGGACTTTTGCCGTGGCGATGAGTTCGCGAGGGATCATGTGCGCGCGGTCCCAAAGGCAAGCCATATCGCGACGCCTGCGAGCGCGAGCGCGAAGATGCGACGCACGAGTTTTTCGCGGCGCGGGTGGGCCAGTGCCTTCTCGAAGCTGCCGGCGAAGGCGACGATGAGCGCGTGCGCGAGCGTGGCGATGGCGAGATAGGTGAGCGTCATTGTGATGAGGACGCCGGCGGGTGCGTCGGGTCCGGCGAAGCCGGGGATCATTACGATAAAGACGGCGGCGGCCTTCGGGTTCAGCAGGTTGACGATGAGGCCGCGGCGGAAGTGGCGCCCGGGCTCGGGCGGCTTGCCGGTGTCCTTCTCGCCGACCCACGCCTCCCATGCGAGATAGAGCAGGAAGAGCACGCCGCCCCAGCGCAGCGCGGTGTAGAGCAGCGGCCATGTCGCAATCAGCGCGGCGGCGCCTGTGGCGGCGATGATTGCGAGAAGGGCGAGACCTGTGGCGATGCCTGCGACGGCTTGCAGCCCTGCGATCCGTCCTTCACGCGCCGCCAGCAACGCGAGCCATGTCATGTTGGGACCAGGCGTGATTTCCATCACGATGGCGGCGATCAGGAGTTCTGCGAAGGTTGGGGGCACGCATCAGCTCGCATAGTCGTAGGGGCCGCCCTTCTTGAGTGCGTTGATGTAGGCGGGGCGGGAGTGGATGCGGTCGAGGAAGGCCGCGATCATCGGGCGCGAACGCGCGCCGGCGCGGCTGCCGGCGGCTTCGAGCGGGAAGCTCATCATGATGTCGGCGGCGGTGAATTCATTCCCGGCGAACCATTGGGACTTCGAGAGCTCCTCGTCCCAATAGTTGATATGCAGCAAGACCTGCGGATCGGAGACGCGTTCCTGGACCTTGGACATCACCGATCTCAGGAGGCCGCGCATTAGACCCGGCGCGCTGTTCGGGATCTGCGTGAAGATCAGTTTCAGCAACAGCGGTGTCATCGCCGAGCCCTCGGCATAGTGCAGCCAATAGGTGAAGCGAAGGCGTTCGGGCGTGCCGGGTTTCGGTATGAGACGGCCGTCGCCGTAGGTCTCGAGGATGTATTCGATGATGGCGCCGGTCTCCGCGATGGTCTTTCCATTGTCGGTAATGACGGGCGACTTGCCGAGCGGGTGGATGCGCGTCAGTTCGCGGGGAGCCAGCATGGTCTTCGCATCGCGCTGGTAGCGCTTCACCTCGTAGAGCGCGCCGAGCTCCTCCAGCAACCACAGTACGCGCTGGGAGCGGGAGTTGTTGAGGTGGTGGACGGTGATCATTGGCTATCCGCCGCGCAGGAGGGATCAGTTTGTTGAAGCGGACGATTGCATCAGGCGGCCGCGCTCGGTGATGAAGATAACCAGCAGGGCGAGGCCGCCTAGGATGAAATGGCCGACGAAGATCGGCGTGATGGTGCAGTCGAACTGGCGCGCCACCAGGCCGCCGATGGATGCCGACACGAAGGATGACGCAAAGCCGATCAGGGCGGCGCCAGAGCCCGCGAAGGCGCCAAGGCGTTCCATGGCGATGGCGTTGTAGTTCGGCCCCTGGAAGCCGATGCAGAAGAAGGCGGCCAGCAGCAGCGTGTAGAAGATCGGGAAGTCCACCGGGCCGGCGAGTGCGAAGGCGGCGTGGATGGCGCTGACGATAACGAAGGCGATGAGGGCGGCGTGCGAGATCTTGCGCATGCCCTGCTTCTCGACGATGCGCGAGTTGATCAGGTTGGACGCCGTCATCGCGATGGCGGCGCCAGCGAACCAGAGCGGGAACTGGTCGCCGGTGGGGTAGACGTTGTGGAACAGTTGCTCGCAGGATGAGATGTAGCTCATCAGCGCGCCGAACAGGAAACCGGATGCGATGGTGTAGCCCAGCGCCTCCCGCGTGCGGATCACC
>CAIKXW010000445.1 GCA_903831485.1 uncultured Alphaproteobacteria bacterium
GTCGAGAAGGTGATGGGGCCGGCGGATTGATTGCTTGTGAGTACAATCGGACCGCCCTAGACGTTCACTTTTTGTTCTGATACGTCCAATCCGCTGCGGACAGTGGAGGAAGACGTATGGGTCGTCGAACCCGTCGCTGGCGTGCGCCCAAGGTCGAGGTCGATCACGCCGCGCTTTTTGCCGAGGAGGCGAAGGCGATCGTGCGCGGCTCCGGCCTGCTCGACGCCTACAGGAAATCCAGCGGGCTGCTGCTGCGCGAGATCAGGACGCAGGTTGCGCGCGAGCGCCTCGCCCTGATGGGCGACAGGTGCCGCGCCGAATACAGCGCGGGCCAGCACAACAACCTGCTGATCGCGAAGGAGATCGCTGCGCGCCACGCGCGCCTCGCCTGGACGGGCGAATGGTGGACGGCCACGCCCTGCATCGCAGAGCCGCTGACCCTCTCACCCGGCGACGAGTATTTCGCGCGCGCGACCGTGTGCCGGATCATCGAACAGATGGGCGAGCAGGTCGCGGATCGGGTGGGTTGAGGGGCATGAGGTCAGCGCAGTTCTGCGGCGCAGTTTGCGGAGCCTGATCCGGAAAAGCCGAAGCCTCGGGCCGAGCGGTGGTTTGCGCGCAGCGATGGCGCGCCGATGTTCTTCGCGGGGATCTGGCGCGACTGGCCAGGGGATCGCGGGCCTAGAGCCAAGCCAGTGGCGGGGCCGCATCGCATCGTCGCCTTCCTGACGTGCGAGCCGAATGCCGTGGTGGCGCCGATCCATCCCAAGGCGATGCCCGTGGCGCTGTCGCCTGCGGAGGCGCATACGTGGCTGACAGCGTGGCCGGCGGAGGCGCTGGCGCTGCAGAAGCCGCTGGCGGATGACGAGTTGTTGCTGCTGGAGCGGTAGTAGGCCAGGTCTGGACGCAGGCGGCCCCGCGGCGCATTTATCGGGCGCGGCAGAGGAGTATCAGCATGGCGCGTGGCATTCCGGAGACCATTCAACGCTGGCACGTGATCGCGCTGGAGCGCCGGGCGAACGATCTCGCGGGGATTCTCGCCGAGGACTGCGTGTTCGAAAGCCCTGTGGTGCACACGCCGCAGAAGGGCCGCGTCATCGTGGAGGCCTACCTGCGCGGCGCGCTGCATGTGCTGAACACGGAACACTTCCGCTATGGCGAGGAATGGTATGCCGACCGCTCGGCCGTGCTTGAGTTCTTCTCCGTGGTCAACGGCATCACGATCAACGGCGTCGACATCATCAGCTGGAACGACGCCGGCCTGATCACCCACTTCAAGGTGATGGTGCGCCCGCTGAAGGCGATCAACACGCTGCACGCCAAGATGGGCGAATACCTGATGGCGATGGGCGCGGTGAAGGTGAAGTCGTAAGCCCGGCTGGCCGCGTCATGTCGGGAAAGTGTTGGAACCTGACCGGGCAGGACGGGGTTGCGGGGCGTGGATCAACCACGGGAGGACTTCACATGAAACGTATCACAGCCGGATTCACGGCGCTGTTGCTGCTTGGCGCTTGCGGCACGACGACGGGCGACCGCGGGCTTTCCGGAGCGCTGATCGGGGCAGGCGTCGGTGCTGTCGGTGGCGGCGTCGGCGTTCTCGGCGGCGCGCTCGTTGGCGGCGCAGTGGGTGTCCTGACGGACCCCGGCCAGGTCAACCTCGGCAAGCCGATCTGGCAGTAAACCCGGCTTCCCGGCGCTGGCTGCTGGTTCAGCGGTCCTGCGTCGGGACGTAGGGGGAGATGAGGCCGAGCGGCGCGGCGGTGGTGCGCTTGGCGACATTCACGATGATGCGCGACTGGATGTCCGAGACGAGGCCAAGGGCCAGGATCTTGTCGCGAAGGAAATTGTCGTAGGCGTGCATGTCAGTCGTCACGACGCGGCAGACATAGTCCACGGCGCCGGTGACGGTCATGCACTCGATCACCTCGGGCCATTTGCGGACGGCCTGCTCGAACTTCTCGAGGTTCTCGCGGCTGGGCAGCTGCAGCTTCACATTGGCGACGACTTCAAAGTTCAGGCCGAGCTTGTCGTAGTTGAGCAATGTCACGCGACGCGCAATGATGCCCTGTTCCTCCATCCGCTTGATGCGGCGCCAGCAGGGGCTGGAGGACAGGCCGACTTTCTCCGCGATCTCGGCCACGGAGAGGGCCGCGTCGCGCTGGATGAGGTCGAGGATTTTTGCGTCGATGGCGTCGAGTTCAACGGCCATGATTTGCTGTCCTTGGTCGTGTTTGTAGTTGATTATTGCCGTCCATCTGCCAGATCGCGCACCGAATGGCAAATACTTCCTGCGATATTGAGCAATATATTTGCCGTGGCCATATCTTCCATAACCGGAGGCGCACGACTTGAAGAACGGTAGCCCTGTATCGGGTGGAATTTCCCTCGATGACAAGTACCTGCTCGAGAGTGGGCGCGCCTTCATGACGGGCA
>CAIKXW010000446.1 GCA_903831485.1 uncultured Alphaproteobacteria bacterium
CGGGCTGATGATCTACCCGCGCCTTCTGGTTTACCGGCTGGAAGCCCAGGGTGACGCCCGCTTCGAGGCGGCCATGGACAAGGCCGCCGGATCGACCCGGAAGATCATCCTGAACCCGATGATGGTGATCGTCTGGCTGATGGGACTCGCGATGATCGGCGACAATTGGGAACTTTACATCACGCAAGTCTGGTTCTGGGGCAAGATCTTGCTCGTCGTCGGGCTTTCCGGATTTCACGGCTACCTGCTCGGACTCGGCAGTAAGGTCGCCGCAGGGGAGCGTCCGATCGAATCCCGCAAGCTCCGCATGATGAACGAGATTCCGATGATCATTGCCATTTTCGCTGTGATTCTCGTGGTCGTTCAGCCCTTCTAGCGGCCTGCAACCTTCCCGCGACACTTGACCAGACGGGGTTTTGGCGGTCTAACCGCGAACGTCGGCCGTCCGGTCGACGTCCTTTTCCCTTCTCAAAATTTGTCCGTCAGACCCGCGCCTCGCGCCATCTCCCGGGCAAACCACAACCGAAATGTACCTACCCAATGTCTGACGACGTCATCGAAGCGCACGAGCCGGAACACGAGCGCGTGCTGCTCAACGACCTTAAGAAGAAAACTCCGGCCGAACTGCTGGCCATGGCGGAAGAGCTCGAGGTCGAAGGCGCCTCGCTCCTGTCCAAGCAGGAACTGATGTTCGGCGTGCTCAAGGAACTGGCCGAGCGCGATGTCGAGATCATCGGCGTGGGCGTGGTCGAGGTGCTCCCCGACGGGTTCGGCTTCCTGCGCTCGCCGCAATCGAATTACCTGGCCGGTCCGGACGACATCTACGTCCAGCCGCAGATGATCCGCAAAATGGGGCTGCGAACCGGCGACACGGTCGAAGGCACGATCCGCGGCCCCCGCGATGGCGAGCGTTACTTCGCGCTTGTCCGCGTCGCGACTGTCAATTTCGAGGACCCGGAACGCGCCCGCCACAAGGTGCCGTTCGACAACCTCACCCCGCTCTATCCGGACGAACGCCTCCACATGGAGCCCAAGGATCCTACCAAGAAGGATCGCTCGGGCCGCGTAATCGACATCGTCTCGCCGATCGGCAAGGGCCAGCGCGCGCTCATCGTTGCCCCGCCCCGGACCGGCAAGACCGTCCTGCTGCAGAACATCGCGCAGTCGGTCGCTGAAAATCACCCCGAATGCTACCTGATCGTGCTTCTCATCGACGAACGTCCCGAGGAAGTCACCGACATGCAGCGTTCGGTGAAGGGCGAAGTCATATCTTCTACCTTTGACGAGCCTGCGACGCGCCACGTCGCCGTCGCTGAAATGGTCATCGAGAAGGCCAAGCGTCTCGCTGAACATGGCCGCGATGTCGTGATCCTGCTCGACTCGATCACGCGCCTCGGCCGCGCCTACAACACCGTCGTTCCCTCCTCCGGCAAGGTTCTGACCGGCGGTGTCGACGCCAACGCCCTGCAGAAGCCGAAACGCTTCTTCGGCGCCGCGCGTAACCTGGAAGAAGGCGGCTCGCTGACCATCATCGCGAC
>CAIKXW010000447.1 GCA_903831485.1 uncultured Alphaproteobacteria bacterium
CGCCATCCCGCACTGGCTCTACCCCACCATCCTCCGCGAGAACGCGCCGCTTTGGAACGAGGTGGTGATCTGGTCGTCCGCCATCGGCTGCTTCCTCGTCGTCACCGGCATGGTGATCGGCTTCATCCGCCTGCGCGGAAAGTCCGGCGCATGGTGGCCCTACCGCAACCGCCCGATCTGGATGTGGCACCACGTGCTCGGCACATTCGCCGGCATCCTCGTGCTCACGTGGACATTCTCCGGCCTGCTCACCATGGCGCCGTGGGGCCTTCTGACAAGCAAGCCCGCGATCGAGCGCAGCGAGATTGCCAGCGACATGACCTGGGGCGACGCACGCACGATCATCGATCGCGCCAGGGCAGACCCGGCGCTCGCAGACGCCGTCGTGCTCCGCACCGCGCCCTTCATGGGCCAGCCCTACCTCATCGCAACCGCGCGTGAAGGCAAGCAAACGCGCCTAGGCGCCGATGGCCCGGCTCCGCTCACGCAAGATGAGATCGCAGCAGGCCTCTCTGCAAAGGGCGGCCTGCTCGCCTCCGGAAAACTCGACCTGCTGACGGCGGAAGACGACTACTATTACGGGCACAAGCAACCGGTCGACTTGCCGGTCTGGCGCATCACGCTCACCGATCCCGACCAGACGCATGTCTACATCAACGCCACCACAGGCGACGCGCGCATCATCGACGCCACCGCCAAGCGCTATCGCTGGTGGGAGAGCGGCCTGCACAGCCTCGACTTCGCCTTCATGCGTGCTCGGCCTGTCTGGGACATCGTCACGCTGATCCTCCTTGCCGCTGTCACGCTGGCATGCGCCACAGGCGCTTGGCTGTCCTTCACGCGCGTCGGCGCGGACGTTTCACGCATCAGGGAGTTGCTGAGACGGAAGTGATTTCGAGATACATGGCGACGCCCTCGCTCATCCTCCTGTAGGGATACACCATGCAACCTGCCGCCGCGGACCTCACCGTTCGCGGCGGATTCTTGTCTTGGGTCGATCAGCCAAGATCAAGCGTGTCGATCGCGGTGCATCCAACCTCGAGGATGCTGTTCTCCACGCGCACGGTGGAGACAACGCCGTTGTCCGTCAGTATGACATAGCGGGCCGACCGTTCGCCAAGGAACAGTGTCGGCTCATGCGACATCAGGCCAAGCGCACGCGCCAGCGACAGGTTTCCATCCGAGAGGAAACGTATCTTGCCCGAGGGATCTATCTCCTTACGCCACGAGTCGATTGCAAAGGGATCACTCGTGACGATGCAAGCGAGGTGCTTCACCCCGCCATGACGAAGCCGCTCGGCGTTCGCCACAAGGTTGGGGAGGTGGCGTCCGGAACAGATCGGCGTAAACGCGCCCGGCATACCGACAATCACGGCGCGACCGACCGCGAAAAGTTCGCTTGCGACGCATGGACGGATTTCTCCGTCCACCATCTCGCCAAGTTTCGCATCGGGCAGCCGCTTGCCGACCAGGCTATGAGGTTTTTCCGACATGCCGCACCATCCTGTGGCCGGAAGATCGCATGCATCCCTGTGCAATCAGTTAAAACGAGGGCCGGAAATCTTCACGACGCCCGGCTTGGGTGGCGCCCTTAGATGGCATCCACAGGGAAGCGATAGAGCCGGCCACAGAACTGGCAGTCCGCCGTGATGGCGCCATCCGCCTCGGCGAGCGACATGATCTCGTCACGCGGCATCTGGCGCAGCGTGTCCAGCAGCTTCTCGTCAGAGCACGTGCACTTGTCGACGAGACCCTTCGGCGGCTCGATCCGCACGCCGCTCTCATGGAACAGGCGCAACAGCAGCGTCGCCGATGGTACATCCGGATCGACAAGCTCGATGTCCTCGATCGTGTCGAACAGGTGACGCGCATTGTCCCACGGTTCATCCGTGGCGCCGCGCGCATCGTCGCCGGCCACCTGCTGGATCAGCGCGCCGCCAGAGCGCCACCGCTTCGTGCCGCCCGGCTCGGAAATTTCCGCAACCGCCAGCTTCACGCGTGTCGGCACCTGTTCGGATTGCGAGAACCACATCTGCGCGCAATCGGAAAGCGTGGCGCCTTCGATCGGCACCATGCTCTGCCACGGCTGCTGGTTGGGATCGTTGGGTTGCAGCAGCAGCGCCATCACGCCCCTGCCCAGCGCCTGCGGAATATGCGGCCGCGCGCCCTTGTTCACGCGATCGACGAAATCCCACTTCTCCTTGTTGAGGCGCAGATAGCCGCGCACGCCGCCATCGGAGCGCGCCTCGGCCACCATCAGCGACACCGGGCCTTCGCCCTGCGCCTGCACCATCACCTTGCCATCGAACTTCAGCGACGCCGAAACAAGAACGGCCAGCGTCACCGCCTCACCCAGCAGATGGGCCGCCCAGCGCGGATACGCATGGCGTTTGAGAATGGGGTCGAGCACGCCGTCGCCCAGCCGCGCAACGCGGCCGCGAACGGACGTATCCTCGATCTGGAACGTGGCGACGAAATCGTCGCCCGCGCCGAGGAGATCATGAAGCACAGGTGGCTTGGGCATATTCGGGGAGCTATCACGGGAGAGCATCCGCGCCAAATGGGTGCGGTGCGACCATTCTTCAACTGGCCAGCTATGCCTAAGCCCGCCGCTCGCGCCTGCAGCGATCCGAGCAGAACTTCACCTCGTCCCAGCACCGCTCCCATTTCTTGCGCCAGGTGAAGGGCCGCCCGCATCCGGCGCAGGGCTTCGATGGCAGGTCCGCCTTGGCCGGAGCCGACCGGGCTGGTTTGTCGCGGTCCCGCCTGCCCATTTACTTGCCTTTCGGTCGGAGATTTTCCCGGCGCAGGCAAACCCGTCCGCCCTTGCTAACGTATGAGGGTCGTGCCCCGGCAACCTGCCCGTCGTGTACGTCCCGCCCGCGCCCACGGATCGCGCATCGGCAAGGCCGCGCCATGAGCCTTGCCTCGCTCCGGGATGATTACACCGCCGCGATCTTCGGCGCCTCCGGCGGCATCGGCCGCGCCTTCGTCGATCAGCTGGCGTCCGACCCGCGCTGCGCACGTGTCCATGCCGGCGCGCGCAGCAGCCCTGCGCACGATCATGCGAAAATCGTCCCCTTCCGGTTCGACCTTACAGACACAGCCTCGCTCGAAGCGGCAGCGCAGACCGTCGGCGCACCGGACGTTGTGATCATCGCCACTGGCGTCCTCCATAGCGAAAACCTCGCGCCGGAAAAATCCATGCGGGCGCTCGATCCTGCCCAGATGAACCTCGCCTTCGCGATCAACGCCGCGGGGCCCGCCCAGATTGCGCGCCTTCTCCTGCCCGCCATGCCGCGCAACAACCGCACGATCTTCGCGGCGCTCTCGGCGCGCGTGGGATCGATCTCCGACAACCGGCTCGGCGGCTGGCACAGCTACCGCGCCTCGAAAGCCGCCCTCAACATGCTGATCCGCTGCCTCGCCATCGAACAGGCGCGCAGCCATCCGCAATCCGTCTGCGTCGCCCTGCACCCAGGCACCATCGACACCGGCCTGTCGAAACCCTTCCAGACGGGCGTCAAGCTAGACAAGCTCTTCTCCCCGGCGCAGGCCGCCGGCCAGCTGCTCCACCTGCTCGACACGCTTACCCCTTCCCAGTCAGGGCGATTGTTC
>CAIKXW010000448.1 GCA_903831485.1 uncultured Alphaproteobacteria bacterium
CACGATCGGCTTCCTGACACATCTCAAGAAGGCCTTCGACACGCGCCTCAAGGCGCCGCCTGAATGGACCTATTCGCACAACCCCGCCGGCGGCACCTCAAAGGGCTGGGCCCTCGAAGCGCTGAAAGCGCCCGGCATCACGGTCGAGTTGTGGGATCAGGTTTCGATGGAGGACGCCCGCGCTCTCGGCGCTGCGGCGGCCGATGCGATGATCGAGTATTTCGCGCGGTAGCGGTGAGCCCGGCCCCTCGTGGTTCGACGGGCGCGCTTCGCGCTGCTCACCATGGGGGTCCTTCGCCGCCGCCAGTGAGAGCCCTCATGGCGAGCAGCGACCGCAGGGAGCGTCCGTCGAACCACGAGGGCTCGGGCTCACGATCTCAAAACGTCTTCCGCACATTCAGATAAACAAAACGCCCCTGCGGGCTGTGCAGATCGCCAAGAAAACCGAACGTCGTATCCGCCAGCGGCGGTGCTTCATCGGTGAGATTGCGCACACCGAGACGGAAGCGCGTCGGCGCATCACTGTCCTGATCCAGTTCGTACTGCACATAAAAATTGTGCGTCTGGTACTCGTCAATGATCCAGGGCTGGCCGTTCAGCAGGTTGAAATCGTCATAGACGTCGCCCACATAGGACGTGAACCAGCCAGCGCCGAACTCATTCAGACGCCATGTCAGCGACGCTGAATACCGCCATTCCGGCCGGCCGAAATCGCGCACAAGCTCGCCCTGCCCGTCAACGCCGAGCGCATCCGGAATGTCGCCAGCCGCTGCAGCAGCATTGATGAGCGCGCCGTTCGTCGAGACACCCTGGAAGAAGGTGTCGAGATACGCGGCATTGGCGCGGAAAGCGAAGTCGCCAGCGGGCGTGTCGTCCAGTTCATAGTAGAGCCCGAAGTCCCAGCCTTCGACTTTGCGTGCATCAAGGTTCAGGTAGTTGTCATTGACGAACAGGATCTCGCCAACCGGGTCGATGCCCGTGCCCGCGAACTCCGCGATGTCATCCGCATTCGGCGTCGCACGCACGACAGCCGCGTTCGATCCGCCATTCAGGCGCAGCACGTAGTCGAGCAGGATATGGTTGTCGTCGCCGAAGATGCCGACAACATTTTCCTGCTCCACCCGCCACCAGTCGGCGGTGAAGGTCAGCGTGCCCCACTCATCTGGCAGGAAGGTCGTTTCGAACACACCGCCATAGGTGAGGTTAGTCGACTCCTCGGGTTCGAGCGCAGCGCTTCCCTGCCGGCTCGATGTTACTGACTGCGACACGCCGGGGACGGTCGGGCATGAGGTTGTGAAGCTCGCGATCCGGGCCTGCCTTACAGCGGCTTCGCAGCGGACGAGGTCGAACCGGTTGTTGGAGCGCTGCAGGCCGCTTTCGTATTGCTGCTGCAGGTTGGGCGCGCGGAAACCTTCGGACCAGGCGGAGCGGAACATCAGGAAGTCGAACGGCCGCCAGGACAGCGCCACTTTCGGCTTGGTGACGTCGCCAAACGTGTCGAAGTTTTCGTGGCGCACCGCCAGCTGCATGTCCACGCTCTGGACCAGCGGAATGCCCATGCTTTCCGACACCAGCGGAACCTGCAGCTCAGCATAAGCCGACTGCACCGTGCGGCTGCCCCGCGTATCGAGCGACTGGTTGTTGCCCTGCAGGTCGTTGGTCAGCGGCCCCGTGCCGATGATGTCATCGAACAGGATGGTCCCGTCCTGCCGAGGATCGCGATCATCGTAGAATGCCTCGCGCCGCGCCTCGATCCCGAACGCCGCGCCGACATCGCCGGCCCACAGTGTGAAGAGGTCCGGCCTCGAGACCTTCAGGTCCCACGACGCAAGCGAGGTACCGCTGCGGCGGAACGAAGGAACGACGAACGAGCTGATTGAGGCGGGCGTGCTCGGCGTGCAGTCGCCTGCCGCAAAATCATCGACACAACCGCCGCTGAAGGGGTTGTACGCATCCGGCGTCGCAAGCGCGAGCGCCTGCTGGAACAGGGTATTGGAGACGCGGTTCTCGCGGTCTTCCGTGCGGGCTTCTGAATAGAGCAGCGCCGATTCCCAGTTCCACCCGGCAACGTCGCCGCGCAGGCCAGCGAGCGCGCGCGTCGTCAGGTTCTCAACTTCGGTCTTGCGCGGACCAGCATCGATCGGCCGGTATGACGTGAGCGTGATGTCGAGGCCCTGCGCCGGCGCGTTGGTAACGGCCAGCCTGTTAGGCGAGCCTGCGGGTCCGAACGGGTTCCAGTAATTGCTCGCCGGGATCACGATCGGCACGGCGGCCAGCATCGCGGTCTGCTCGCGGTAGCCGACCGAGTCGGCAAGGTAGACGCCGGCTTCAGCGAACAGTTCCAGACTGTCGCCAAGGTCCTGATTGAAGAACGCGAACAGGTTGTAGCGGTCGACGCCGTTGGTGACCGTCGTGTCCGCGTTCGTGTTGTAGCGAAGCGCAGCGTCGCGTGTCGATCCGTTGGCGACGTCCGGGATCTGTCCGGTCGGGAATTGCGGACTCACCGGGTCGGCCGGCGCCAGCGTCCAGAAATTGTTGTCGATGCAGACGCCATTGCCGATCTGCACACGGCATCCGGGCAGCGTGTTTGGCTGTGTGTGGAAGCGGCCAGTCGTGTCGGTCACCGGCACGCCGCCCACAGTGATGTTGCCGGTGCTGAAGCGGTCGAACCCGCCCCACGCCGTGGTCGCCGTGCGGTTGTCGAACTGTCCGGCCACCGTCGCATTCGCCGCCCACTCGGCCGGCAGGCGCGATCGCAGGTCAGCATTGGCCGTGAAATCGCGATCGCTGGCAAAGACCGGATCGCGCGTGAAGTAGGATCCCAGCAACGACAGCCGCGTCGCGCCATCATCGGACTGGATGCCCAGCTCCCACGACGCCGCGAAATCGTCAGCCGAGGCGTCGTCCTCGCTGCCATAGGTCAGGTCGAGGGTGAAACCTTCGATGTCATCCTTGAGAACGGTATTGACCACGCCCGCGACCGCATCGGTCCCGTAGATCGCCGACGCGCCATCCAGCAGGACCTCGATCCGGCTTACGCCGCTGGTCGGGATGGTGTTGGCGTTGACCGTTACGACAGGCACCAGGTTCTCGGCCTGCGTTCCCGGATGATTCACCATCCGCCGCCCGTTCAGCAGGACCAGCGTGTTCCCCGTTCCGAGCGCCCGAAGGTTGATCGAAGCAGTGTCGCCCCGGGCGGCGTTGACGCCGCCGACGTTGTTGACGCCGCTGGCGCTGTTGAACCCGACATCGCCCAATTGGGGGATCGATCGAAACAGATCGTCCCCGGAACTCGCCGCGATGGCGTCCAGCTCTTCCTCACCGATGACGGTGACAGGCAGGGCGTCGGTCGGCCGGGCGCCCACGATCTGCGAGCCAACGATCACAACCGTGTCAGTTCCCGCCGCATCTTCCGCAGGCGGCTGTTCCTGAGCCCAGCCGGCTCCGGCCAAAGCCAGCGCGGTCGACGCCATCAGAACGTAACGAACTGCAGATACGCGGGGCGCTAAGCGCATGTAATTCCCCTGTCATCGCCCTGCGCGGCGCTGCACAAAGGCTCGGGGCGACATCAGGCCGGGGGCGACTGCTGTCAACCGGATTCCCTAGCCGCGATCTGATCACCAGGCGGCGGCGCGCGAATGGGCGAGACGACCATCAATCCGCCCGGCTTCACGGCCAATTGAAGCATTGCTTTAGCGCGGTTTGCGCCCGCGCGTTGACCGAATTTCAAGCCGGGCCCCCTATGGTCCCGGCCAATAGGTTCAGGCAGCGCCTGTTCAATTGCGGATCTGGCCCTTCATCGCGGAAACGTCATCGGTTTTTGGCAAACCGCGTCGGCGAGCCGCAGACGGGATACCGCTTGAGCCGCGTATGAGGACCGTGCCCGAAAAGGGTCGCAAGGATGGCGGCTGCGGCATGTCGGTGTAGTGTGGTGGCGGAGTCGCAGGCTTTATGGCGCTGACTAGGAAACAGATCATCATAGGCGCGGTGGCTGCGGGTGTGCTCGCGGTCGGCGGCATCGCCTATGCGGCGCTCAACGGCGGCGGCGAAAGCAAAGGCGCGCCGCAAATGGCAGGCGGGCGTCCTGGTGGACCCGGCGGTGGTCCGGGTGGACCGGGCGGGCCCGGTGGCGGACGCGGCGCCCCCCCGACGCAGGTCGAGGCGGTTGTCACCGAAGCGCGCGTCTTCTCCTCACGCATCGAAGCACTCGGCACGCTGGAACCACGCGAGCGGGTCGTCCTGACGGCCAACGCGGCCGATCGCGTCACCGGCATTTTCTTCGAGGACGGCCAGCGCGTCACCAAGGGCAAGGTGCTGGTCACGCTCGTGAACGAGGAAGAGCAGAGCCAGCTGGCGTCGGCCAA
>CAIKXW010000449.1 GCA_903831485.1 uncultured Alphaproteobacteria bacterium
AAAATGCGGTCCACTCGTTTGGCTTGTGCGCTTTTGGCGACGATCGCTTCGGCGGCGTTGGGCGGAGCAGCTTTTGCGCAGACGAGCGCGCCCGGCTTCACGCCGCCAAAGACCAGTTGGGGTGCGCCGGATCTGCAGGGCTACTGGAGCAATTCGTCGATCACCGACATGCAGCGTGCGCCAGAGTATCCGAACCTGATCATGACCGACGCCGAAGTCGCGAAGATGGAGGGCGCGGACTACTACAACAACCGGACCCGGGAAGACGCAAAGCCGAACCGCCCCGAGGACGTGAAGCTGCTGGACGGCACCGACCTTCTTTCGGGCGGCGGATACAACGCGTTCTGGGTGGACCAGGGAAGCCATGTCGCGCGGGTGAAGGGCGCGCCCCGGTCGTCGTGGATCGTGGAGCCGGCCAATGGCCGCATTCCGCGCAAGGGCGCTGCCGCCGAGGCGCGACCTGCTGCACCAGCCGTCCGCCCGACCGGCGCGCCGGCGCCGACCGGCACGGTGCAGGGACCGGGCGCCGTCGATCGCAATGCCGGCGGCGGCTTTGGCAGCTATGACAATCCCGAGACGCGCCCGATGGGCGAGCGCTGCATCATCGGCTTCGGCAACACCGGCGGGCCGGTGATGACGAATGTGCTCTACAACAACACCTACCAGATCGTGCAGTCTCCGACGCATGCGATGATCCTGGTGGAGATGGTGCACGATGCGCGCATCGTGCCGATCTTCGGATCAGCAGCAGACGCGCGGGCGAGCTTTCGGCCGGACGTGATCAAGCAGTGGCTGGGCGACTCGGTCGGCTGGTATGAGGGCGATGCGCTGGTTGTGGAGACGCGTAACGTGCATCCGCAGCAGCGCGGTTATCTCAGCAACGATGGCGTGCTGACCGAGCGGTTCTCGCGCTGGGACGACAAGCAGATCGTCTACGAATTCACCGTCGATGATCCCGCTCAATTCACCCAGGCGTGGAAAGGCGAGATGGCGTTCAACCTGTCGCCGGAGCCGTCCTACGAATACGCCTGCCATGAAGGCAATTACGCCATGGAGGGCATTCTCGCCGGCGCGCGCACCCAGGAGCGCGCGGGTGGCACCGTCGCGGCGAACGCCGACGAGGAATAGGGCGACGCGGCTTCAGGCCTGCGCTGGATCGGGGCGGCTGACCTGATTGGTCGAGTCTGTGTCCGCAAACGCGGGGGGAGGACGCTTGCGTTTCCAGCGCATTGGCCGCTGAATCCACACGGGTCAAACAACGAGCCTCCGTACACGGAGGCCGCCTGATACGGGATGCTGACATGAAACGCCTGACGCTGATCGCCGCCGGCCTTGTTGCCGGCGCCTCCCTTGCCGCTGCCGCCTTTGCGGGCCCGAGCTATGATGCGGAGGGCCGCATCGTCATTCCGCAGAACATGGATCGCTGGCCGACGGTCGGCACGACCTATGCGCTCAGCTACGAGGGCGATGGCGGCGTGACGCTGAACACGGTGCGGCTCGATCCGGAAAGCTACGATGCATTCGTTTCGACCGGAAAGTTTCCCGTCGGCGCGATTTTCCAGCTGGAAGTGAGGCGTCCCGTCGAGGAGATCGCGCCGGCCAAGGGCGGCAAGACGCAGGGCGAAGTCATCGGCCGTTCGCTGCATGTGAAGGACGAAAAGGCGGGCCCGGGCACCTGGACGTTCTACGGCTTCGGCGCTGCCTCAACGGTGGGCAACGCAATCCCGCGCAGCCAGGCCTGCTATTCCTGCCACGACCAGCATGCCGGCACGACCGACACGGTGTTCATGCAGTACTATCCGACGCTGACCGAAGCGCACACGCGCGCCGCTGCTGCAAAGTAGCGACGCGCGGGCTGTCGTTCAGGCCGCCTTCACCAGACCCTCGGCCACGAGCGCTGCCTGCACTGCGGGGCGGGCGGCAACGCGCTGCTGGTAGGCGAGGAGTTTCGGGAAGGCCGACAGGTCGACCTTTAGCGAATTCGCCCAGCTGGTGACGGTGAACAGATAGGCGTCGACGGACGTGAAGTGCTCGCCTGTGACGTAGGTG
>CAIKXW010000450.1 GCA_903831485.1 uncultured Alphaproteobacteria bacterium
GACTGGCTGCCCAATGCGAAGAGCTTAGCTACTACTTCTTCTTCTTCGCAGCTTTCGCCGGCTTCTTGGCGGCGGCTTTCGCCGGCTTCTTCGCAGCTTTTTTGGCAACAGCCATGGATGAGTCTCCTTGAGTGGTCCCTCAGGCGCCGCCCGCTAGCGAGCGGACACCCATCGATGCTGAGCCGTCTCCGATCGGCGACGACTCAACGAATCTGTCATACACCAGACTCGCGCGAGAGTAGAGTGCCTCTTCGCAAGCGATCATTGATCGCCTCGCCGAGTCCCGTCTCCGGAATCGTCTGCACCGCGATCATCGCGTGTGACTCATCGAGCGTGCGCAGCATCGCGAAGAGGTTCGACGCGGCCTCGATGAGGTCGCCGCGAATCGAAAGGTTGAGCGATGGTAAAACGCCCGGAGGCGGCGACCCGAAGGCGAGGAAGGCCTCGCCTGACTCGGCATGCGAGGCGTCCATGCGGAGACGCGCGCGGGGTGCGTAGTGACGCTTCATCATGCCCGGCGCGAGGATGCCTTCGGAGGCCTCGGGCGACCTCAGCGGGCCTGTGAGCAACTCGATATCGGAGCGCGCGATGGCGCCTGGACGGAGCATAACGGCGTGCGATTCACCGGGCGCGATGATGGTCGATTCAACACCCGCAATCGCCGCGCCGCCGTCAACGATGAGGTCGATGCGAGGGCCGAGTCCGGTGGCCACATGCGCCGCTGTGGTGGGGCTCAACTGCTCTGACGGATTAGCAGAGGGAGCGGCAAGAGGGCGGCCGACGCGCGAAATAATTTCAAGTGTTGCAATGTGTTGTGGAATGCGGAGGCCGATCGAAGGGAGGCCCGCGGTGGCGAGATCGTGCACGGGGCAGTCTGGCTTGCGCGGCAGCACCAGGGTGAGCGGGCCTGGCCAGAAGCGCTCCGCGAGGCGGCGCGCGAGCGGCGTGAAGTCCGCTAGTGACTCGGCCATCGCAACGCTCGCGACATGACAGATGAGCGGGTTGAAGGAGGGGCGTCCCTTCGCTGTGAAGATCGCGGCGACGGCGGCCCCATTCGTGGCGTCGGCGGCGACGCCATAGACGGTCTCGGTGGGCACCGCGACGAGCCCTCCAGCGAGGAGGATGCGGGCTGCTTCGTCGAGTGATGAGGCGTCCACGCCCACGATGCGCGCGGGATCGCGAGAGGCATTATGTGAATCGGAGTTCATCGAATTTCGACTCCGCGGACAAGCGAGATGCGGCGCCCGCGAAGGTCATCGCGAGGCGCCGAGAGTGGTCGAGCGAGGGTCGCGATGAGGGACTCGCGCGGTGTGATTTCGGCTCCGCGCTGTGACCTGATGGTCACAGTTTTTTGTGGATGAAGTGCCGTGCGAGGCGCCCATTTGAAGTCGCGATGAGGTGTCGAGACGAGTCGTGAGGACGAATCGCGGACGTCGGTGAGCGCGCTCTCATCGTTCGAGACGGCCTTCGGCCTCCTCAGCATGAAGGCGCTCGCTGCCAGCGTGAGTGTTGGTGAGCCCTTATCCTGAGGAGCTGCGAAGCAGCGTCTCGAAGGACGAGGGCGTGCTTCGAGGCGCTGCGTGAGTACGGATGCGCTCACTGCCGCGTCGCGGTGACGTCGATCACGATGCCGACGTCGTTGGCGACCCATTCGGCGTCGCCCTTCGCTTCGGCGGGCGTGCCGGCGCCGACATTGAGGGCGAGGCGCTGGAGCGTGGCCTCGCCGCGCGCGATGGCGGTGTCGCCATCGAGGGTGAGCGTAAAGGGGAGGCGGACCGGGTGGTCGACGCCCTTCAACTTCAGCACGCCGGTGGCTTCATATTGAGTATCGCTAAGCTTGTAGACGCCGCCGGTGACTTCGAAGACGGCTTCGGGGTGCTTGCTGACGTCAAACCAGTCGCCCTGCGTGACGCTCTCGTCGAAATAGGGCTCGCCGGTGGAGACCTTGGCCATGGGGATGGTCACGCGGATGTAGCCGTCGATAGGCGTGTCGGGGTTTGGCGCGGCTGCGGTGTCGAGCTGGATCTGCGCGGTCCAGTCAGGGAACGTGCCTTCGAAGGCGTCGCCCTGGTAGCCGGCGCGGAACTTGAGCGAGCTTTTCCCATAATCCACGGTCCATGCGGGCGCGGTGGAGGCGGACTGCTGCTCTTCTTCGGTCACGGTGGCGGCAATGGCCTCGTTGGGGCGCGCCGAGAAAAGAGAGAAGCCTGCGATGGCCGCGAAGATCAGCGCGGCGGCGCCGAAGGCCCAGATGTGGCCCTGCCCATTGTCGGGAGGGCCGGCCGTGCGGCCGAAGAGGCCCGGCGCCATGCGGGCGAGCAGGCCGTCCTTGTCGACGAACTGATGCTTCAGCGCGCCGGCGACGTGCAGGACAAGAAGACCGATGATGACCCAGGCGAGATTGCCGTGGACCTGCTCGAAGCCTTCCTCGAGACCTTTACGCGTGGCGAGGTCGAGCGCCGGGATGCCGGGCAGGCGGATATCGACGAGGCCGAAATAGCGGGTGGGTGCGTCGGACGATGCGGACGCCATGATCCAGCCGGTGAGCGGCATGGCGATGATGAGCACATAGAAGAGGACGTGGACGGCGCTAGCGGCCAATTTCTGCCAGCCGGGCATGGGCGGCTCGGGCGGCGGCGGGTTCATCAGGCGCCAGATGATGCGCGCCACCGAGAGCAGCAGGATGGTGATGCCGAAGGATTTGTGGAGCTGGACGATGGCGAAGTAGTCGGGGCCGGGGTCCATCTCCTCCATCAGCCAGCCGACTGCGATGAGGCCGATGATGGAGAAGGCGATGATCCAGTGGAGCGCGATGGCGACGGCTGTGTAGCGCTGTTGCTGGGGTGGGGCGGGGGCTTCGGTGATCATGGCGTGTGCTCTGCGCGGCAATGGTGCTCGAGGTTGTATGTCACGGAAGGTGGGGTGGATTGAAGCCATCGCAATCGAGGGCGACCGGACCCGAGGCCTTCGATCCCGGTAGAGAAGAGTAATGGGCGGCTAGCGCCGGGTGAACTCGGCCTCGATGACGATCTCGACCTCGTCTCCGACGAAGGAGGCGTAGCGTGTCAGGCCGAAGTCGGAGCGGTTGAGCTTTCCCTTTGCCGAGAAGCCGACGGCGGCGCGGCCCTGGTAGAGGGCGGCGCGATCCATGCCGCCATTGTAGGCGACGTCGAGCGTGACGGGCTTGGTGACGCCCATGAAGGCGAGGTCGCCGGTGACGCGCCCGGTGAACTGGCCGGTGGTCTCGATCTTCGTGGAGGTGAAGACGATCTGGGGAAACTCCTTCCCCTCCATGAGGTCTTCGCCGATGCGCTTGTCCCATTCGGCGTCTGTGGGGTGGTCGGTGCGGACGCTCATCGGGTTGATGATGGCGTCGAGCTTCGCGGCGGTGGGGTTGGCCGGGTCGAAGTCGAGTGTGGCGTCGAAGTCGGCGAAGCGGGCCGTGTACCAGGAGAGGCCGAGGTGCTTCACGCGGAAGGTGAGCGAGGCGTGCGGCTTTTCGAGCTGGTAGGCGCCGGCGGGCAGGGCGCGAAGGGTCTGGGGCGATCGCTCGGCTGTGAAGGCGCAGGCGGTCAGCGCGAGGGGAAGCAAGAGAGTAAGCAGGCGCATGCAGCGCTCCCGAACTGATCTCTCCTTATACGCAGGTCCGCGATGCATGCGCGCGAGGATTTGTCGGGTCGCGCGGGAGAAAGAGCCCGCCATCATCTCTTGAGCCGCACCGGTCGGGTGCTTCCAAGGACGAAGACGGGCTCGCAGCGCTTCTACTTCTGGACCAGTTCGGCGTTGATCTCGATCTGGACGTTGTCGGCGATGGGACCGCCGGCGGCCATGCCCCACTGGGTCTTGTTGATCGTGCCGACGGCCTGGAAGCCGACCTTGTGCTTCTTCGAGCGCGGGTCGTTACGGTTGCCGATGTAGGTCACGTCGAGGGTCACCGGCTTTGTGACGCTAAGGAAGGTGAGGTTGCCGGTCATCTTGCCGTTCTTCTCTCCTGTCTTGGTGACGGCGGTGGAGGTGAAGGTGATCTGCGGGAACTTTCCGGCGTTGAAGAAGCGCTCGCCGGTGGCGAGTTCGCCGTTGAAGTCGGTTGTGTTGCCTGCCGGGCGCGTCTTGGCGAAGTCGGTCTCGATCGACTTGGGGTCGATCGTGGCCGTGACTTTCGACTTGGTGACGTCGGCGGGGTCGAAGGTCAGCTGGATGTCGAAGCTGGTGAAGCGGCCCGGATACCACGCGAGACCCTGGTGGAGCCCCTTCCAGACGATGGAGGCATGGGTCTTGTCGACAACATACTGGCCGGCGGGGGCCTGGTCCTGCGCGAAGGCAGGGGCGGCGAGCAGGGTGGCGGCGGCAAGGGCGGCGAACATCGAACGCATGAGGTAACTCCGTTGGGAGGCCGCGACTTGGCTGCGGCGTTTGGCGAGAAGTGGGCATTCCCGAGGTGGATCGTCCAGAGGCATACGCGGCGAAGAGGGGCGGCCGGATGTCGCCTGACGCTAAGTTGATCTTTTTGACAGTGGGGCGGCGGCGGACGCTGGCCTTGGGGAAGGGGCGGAGCTAGCGTTTGCGCCGGGTCGTGACGGGCGGGTGGAGACGAGTGTTCATGTTCAGATTTCTGGCGGTGTCGCTTGCGAGCGGCCTGGCGCTGGCCGCCGTGGCGCATGCGCAGGACGCCGACGATGACGGCATGGACTGCGTCTACAACGAGCTTGTCGATAGCTACGAGCTTGTGGCGGAGGCCTTGCTTTACGGCGACCTTGGCGCGGAGGAACTCGCAAAGTCGAAGCAGGCCGTCGAGGCCGCTACGGCGCGTTGCGATGCAAGGTACAGCTATAGCGCGGACCAGGCGGAGGTCGCCGCCGAACTCGGCCAGCTGGGCTCGGCGATCGATTATCTGAGCGAGGAGTTGCTGTTCGCCGATGTGGGCGAAGCTGCGATCAGCGCCGTGCTGGACGCCTACGAAGGTTTCACTGACGACGAGTTCGAGGCGATTGGGAATCCCGACTGGCGTGACGACGCTGCGTTCCACGCCAAGCTGAAGGCGAAGATGACGACCGCAGGAATCCCGGATGAGACCTGGGCCATCGAAACGGCTTTTACGATCGTGGAGATCGCAGCGCTGATGGAGGAGGCGACCTACATGTTCATGCTGGAAGAGGACGCGCAGTAGCGACATCTCGGTTTTTTTCCGGACGCCCGACAGTGTCAGTAGCCCAGCTGAATCAAAAGTCGCGCCTGCGCCAATCGCAGCACATGCCAGAACCTAATGCGGGTAGCGTATTTGCGGCTTTCTCCGGCGAAATGCACAATGAATCAGTGGCCCAGCAGTTAATGCGATTTTCTCTTTTTGAGTTCAGTGTGCATCCCTGTTCCTGGTTAGCTCCTCGGGTATTGCGACATGGATGGCACGGCCGGGCCGAGTTCGCCCGATCACCACCGGGCGCCTGGTGTGAGACCGGGGGTGGCTGCGGACAGGAGCGACGCGTCGCAGGCGCCTTCAGCTCGAACCGGAAAGTCTGACCTCGGCAACGCGATGGCGCGGCTCGCCTCCGCCGCGGGGAGTGCGGGCAAACTGGTTTCGCCTGGCCTGCTGCTCTGCGTTGCGATCGTTGGTCTTACCAGCGCCGCTCTCTTCGCGCTGATTTCAAACAAGTCCAACAGCGACATGGCCGAAGCGCTCGCTCACTATCGCATTGAATCGCAGCTGGAAGCGGAGCGCGCGGCGCGCGAGGTCGCCGAGAAACTGCACCTGATCCAGCAGGGCTTGCGCACCATCACCCTCCTTCCCGGCGTTCGGAGGATTGCCGGTGCAGGTTCAACAATTGACGCGGATTCAGAGGCGGCGATCCAGCAGCTCTACAACAATCTCAAGAGCAATGTGGATGTCTCCGAAGTCTACATTGTCCCGGCTGACATCGATCCAGATCGCCCGGAGGCTTCGCATGAACCGATCCTGGCGTTCGACGAGCTGATCGTGAACGCAGCCGCACGCGCCCGGGAGCGGGGTGAGCTTGCCGAAGCGAAGCGCGAGGAGGACGATCCAGAGGTCGAAATCTTCGAGTACCGCGCGTTACGCAACCAGATGACCTGGCTGCGCCAAAACTATCCGACCGACGCAGCATTTGTCGGCCTTCACCGGCCGATGATATCCACCGCGGAAATGATTACCTGCGACAATACGGTTTTCATCCATACGCGCAGGGATGAAGACAGGTCCGGGATCATTCTGTCTGTGCCATTCTATGGCGTAGACGGCGCACTGCACGGCGCAGTATCGGCGATTGTGCGTACTGGCGCACTGGTCGGCTATCTGCCGGAGAGCAATGCGGGGTTGTTGAACACCGCTCATGGCTTCAACGCGCTGTCACCCAATCGAGGCGTCGAGCGGGTGTTCCGCAATGACTTGATCGGGGGTCGCCCCTCTCGAGACCTCTTGTACTCGGCGGCCATCAAGCTGGGCGAGGTCGATACGCAGGGTGATCTTGCACCGATGGCTGCCCTGGACGCGCAGGGCGACTGGGTCTTGTGGGCGGGGCGGCCGAACTCGGATTTTTTTTCGAGCGACAGCGTCACGTCGATCAAGGCCTTTGAAAATCTGGCCATGGCGATCGCCGCCGTCTTTACACTGCTGGCAGTGCTCGGTCTTCTGATGATGCGCCTGTATCTCCTGCGCAGGACCGCGAACGAGGCGGCGCTTGCCGACGCGCTGGATGCTGCTGAAGCGGCGAGCCGCGCCAAGTCAGCTTTTCTCGCCAACATGAGCCATGAAATCCGTACGCCGCTGAATGGCGTGCTGGGCATGGCTCAAGTCCTGGAGTCGCAGAACCTGAGCCCCGAGGCGCGTCCCCTCGTTGAAACGATCCGTGACTCCGGGAACAACCTCGTCGCAATGCTAAATGATGTGCTCGATCTTTCGAAGATCGAGGCAGGCAAGGTGGACCTTTCGCCGGAGGACACTGATTTCCGGCACATCATCCGCCGCGTCGAGCGCCTGTACACCGCCGCTGCCGCCGCCAAGGGTATAGAACTGAAGTTCGCCATCGACGCGTCGGTTCCGGAACGACTTTCGTTTGACGCAATGCGTATGCAGCAGTGCGCCTCGAACCTGGTCTCGAACGCGATCAAGTTCACGGAATCCGGGACAGTTTCCGTTTCCGGAAGCTGCCAGCCGGTGGCTGGCGGCGCCTGGATGGTGCAAATTTGCGTGGCCGACACCGGCATCGGCATCAATGAAGACGTTGTCGGAAAGCTCTTCCAGGTCTTCACGCAGGCTGATGAATCGACGACCCGCCGTTTTGGCGGAACGGGTCTTGGCCTCGCGATCTCCCGCAAACTGGCACGCCGTATGGGAGGCGACATCACAGTCGCCAGCATCTCCGGTTGCGGCTCCACATTCACATACACCTTCGTCGCGCAGGCTGCTGCGGATCCGGCCGTGTCGATGCCGTTGAAGGGCGGTGCATCGGTCGTAGACTTCTCCAGCCTCGACGATCTCAGGGTTCTGGTCGTCGACGACAATCCGCTCAACCGCAAGGTCGTCAGATTGCTTCTCGCGCCCCATCATGCGTCGATTGTGGAAGCCGAGAATGGGCTCGAAGCCCTGGAGCAGCTTGAAGCGAATACGTTCGACGTCATGCTTCTCGATGCCCACATGCCTGTGATGGATGGACCCACGACGATCAAACGGATTCGCGAGTCGACGACGCCCTGGTCGCAGCTTCCTGTTGTCGCTCTCACTGCGGATGCGATGAATGGCGACCGAGAGAAGTATCTGAAGTTGGGCATGTCCGGCTACGCGTCCAAACCCGTCAACCGGATCGCGCTCCTGACTGAGATGTCGGAGGTGCTGGGTGGCAGGCTTGCAAAGGGTGTCGAGCGGACGACGAGCCCGTCTCCAGGTCTCGACGCGGCGGGCGCCGAACAGCCAGCCTCAAGCCTGGATGATGATGATCTCGCCAGCATTCTCGGCATGATTGATCGCGCGTCCGCATGATCGCGGTCCAGCGTCGATTTGCGTGCGGGCGGGCGCCGGGCCGGGTTGTGGCCGGTGGGTTCGGGGCTACACTCGCGGCGTCGCACACCAGAAAGGCCCGCGCATGGATGGCTTCGAAGGCAAGACCGAGCGGGTTCGCTATGACTATCCATTCGCGGAGCCGCCCGAGCCCGGAACCACGATGGAGGTGGCGCCCGGCGTGCGCTGGGTGCGGATGCCGCTGCCGTTTTCGCTGAAGTGGATCAATCTCTGGCTGCTGGAGGATGGCGACGGGTGGACGGTGGTGGACACCGGGATCCCGAACTCCGAGACCAAGGCCCACTGGCGGACGATCTTCGACAAGGAGTTGCAGGGCAGGCCGGTAAAGCGCGTGATCGTCACGCACATGCATCCCGACCATATCGGACTGGCCGGGTGGATGACGAAGAAGTGGCAGTGCGATCTCTGGATCTCGCGGCTGGAATACGTGACGTGCCGGATGCTGGTGGCGGACACGGGGCGTGAGGCGCCGGACGCGGGCGTGAAATTCTATCGCGCCGCCGGCTGGACGCAGGAGCAGATCGACGTCTATGTCGACAAGTTCGGCGGGTTCGGCAAGGCGGTCTCGCAACTGCCCGACGCCTTCAACCGGCTGAGCGACGGGGACGCGATTTCGATCGGCGGCCGGACGTGGCGGATTGTCACGGGATGTGGGCACTCGCCGGAGCATGCCTGCCTGTGGTGTCCTGAGCTGAACGTGTTCATCGCTGGCGACCAGATCCTGCCCCGCATCTCGTCAAATGTGAGTGTGTTCCCGACCGAGCCCGAGGCCGACCCGCTTTCGGACTGGATCAATTCGTGCCGGAAGCTGAAAGACGCCATTCCGGAGGAAGTGCTGGTGCTGCCCGCCCATAACGAACCGTTCTACGGGGCGCACAAGCGGCTGGATTCGCTCATTGAGGGACATGAGACGGCGTTGTCCCGGCTGTTGTCGCGGCTGGATACGCCGAAACGGGCGGTGGACCTTTTCGGGGCGGTCTTTGCCCGGGCAATCGGTCCGGACGTGCTGGGGATGGCCACCGGCGAGACCATGGCGCACCTGAACTGCCTGAAGCGTCGCGGGCAGGTGACGTCCGTACAGGATGGCGGGACAACGCTCTACAGGCGGGCGTCTTGACGACTGGGGCGGAGACATAACGTATACCCCCTCGTAATTGCGGAAGCGGCTGCGTGGGCCTTTTCGCGCCCGAAAAGGCCCCAGGGACCTGTAGATGACCGACACCTCGACTGAGCGGCC
>CAIKXW010000451.1 GCA_903831485.1 uncultured Alphaproteobacteria bacterium
CCGTCGCGCCTGCACCAGTTCGTCGCCGACCTGCGCAATGCCTTCGAGCGCGCGAGCCAGACGGGCGACTCGCCTGTCCTGCTCACCTCAGCCGGCGTGCGGCCGTATGTGCGGTCTCTGGTGGAGCGGTTCAGGCCGCAGACCATCGTGATGTCGCAGAACGAAATCCACCCCAAGGCGCGGCTGCGTTCAGCCGGCGCCGTGTAGAGGACCCCCAACATGAAGATGAAGATGTTCGTGGGCCGGAGCGAGGAGGAAGCTCTCGCAATGGCCCGGGCCGAGATGGGTCCGGATGCGGTGATCCTTTCCACGCGCGAGCGGGAAGACGATGGCATGTTCGAAGTGCGCGCGGCGATCGAGCGCAATTTCGGACAGAAGTTCGCAGCGCCGAAGTTTGCAGAAGTGCGACCGGTGTTCGACGAGACACGCAGCCTGCTCTCGTCCACCCTGCGCTGGCATGGCGCCCCGGACGGCTTTGTCCATATGGTGTCGGAAGCGGGCAGCCGCATGGGCGCCGGGATGGAATCGCACGCGGCGCTGGCCGCGGGCATCGAGGGCGTGCTGACGTTCAATCCGCTGAATCCGCAGCCGGCGAAGTCGCTGCTGCTGGTGGGGCCGCATGGGTCGGGGAAGACGACGGCGTCGGCGAAGATTGCGCGCTTCCTGTCCGACAAGAAGCATCCGATCGAGCCGGTGGCCGCCGACTTCGATGCATCGGGACAAACGGCGCGGCTGGCGGCCTTAACCCTTAAGGTTTCGGTAACCAGTGCACTCAGCCCTGACCATTTAATGCGGCTGGTGCGCGATGCGGACGATCGCGGGCAGCGCCTGGTGATCGATTGCCCGTCCTTCAATCCGACCGACGAAGCGGACATGAAGCGCTGCAGCGACTTGATTTCGCACATGAATGTCGAGCCGATCCTCGTGATCGGGGCGGACGGACATCCGATGGAGATCGAGGACAACGCGCGCGCGTTTGCGCAGGCCGGATGTCAGCGCGCCATCCTTACCCGGATCGATGCGGTTCGACGTCGCGGGGGAGCAATCGCAGCAATTTCTTCGGCGCGGTTAAGCATCGCTTCACTTGGAATGACGTCTAATGCCACCTGCGGGCTGGTCCCTGCTTCGTCGGAACGGATTGCGCGGTTGTTCATGACTGCCGCGCAGTTTGCGGAAGCGGACCAGCTCAAGGGAGCCGCGTGATGATGAACTTCGGTTCGAAAAAGTCGGAAGGGAAAGGTCACCATCGCTCGCGCGTGGCGCCTGCTTCCGTCATCGCGGTCGCTTCGGGCAAGGGCGGGGTCGGAAAGACCTGGCTGTCGACGACGCTTGCCGCATGCTTCGCGAAAATGGGTCGCCGGACGCTTCTGGTCGACGGCGACCTTGGTCTTGCAAACGTCGACGTGCAGCTTGGTATTGCGCCCGAGACTGACCTTGCCGCGGTGATCGCGGGCTGGGTCGAGCTTGAGGACGCGGTCTGCAAGGTCAATGGCGGCGCAGGCTCTGAAATCGGATTTGACGTGCTGCCGGGCCGTTCGGGCTCGGGCGCGCTGGCCGGACTGCCGGCGGAAGAGGCCTCGCGCCTTGCCGCTTCGCTGACGGCGCTGGCGCTGCAGTACGATACGGTGCTCGTCGATCTCGGCGCAGGAATCGAGGACAATGTGATGCGGCTTGCCCGCGCGTGCGACCGTTGCGTGGTCGTCGCAAACGACGAGCCGACCTCGATGACCGACGCGTACGCCTTCATCAAGGTGCTGCGCGGGTATGCGCCCAGCGTGCAGCCGTGGATCGCCATCAACATGGCCGACACGCGCGTTGCAGGCCGCCGCACCTATGAGGCGCTGGCGCGCGCATCGCAGACCTTCCTCGGCTTCCGTCCGCCGCTTGCAGGCATCGTGTTGCGCGACCTGAAAGTGCGCGAGGCGATCCGCCAGCAGAAGACAATCGTGAGCATCGACCCGCAGGCGCAGGCCGCGCTCGACGCACAGCAGATCGCCGAGGCGCTCATCCGCGGCGGCGCAGAAGGCATCGAGGCGAAGTCAGCCTGATTTTCGCGTAGCCTACCTCCCCTTACTGTCCTCCCCGTTTGCGCGGGGAGGACCTTGTTGCGCTCTATCCCGAGAACCGCTCGCGGTATTCGAGGATGGTGAGACGGTAGGGGTGTTCGATCCGCGCAGTCTCGAGCTTGTCGTCCGCAGCGATGAAGTCGACAAGCTGGCGATGCAGGCGCAGGCAGCGCTCGGCGACAGCCAGCCGCTTCTGCGCTTCGGCAAGATTGCCGCGTCGTACACCACGCGCGAAGTGCTCCATGGCCTGGCCGAACTCGTCGGAGGATTCGTGCTTCAGGTCTTTCGTCATTGGATTCATTGTCAGTCCTTGTGATGTGTGAGGGTCGGCGCCTCGCGGCAGACACAGGCGCGCATTCAGGCCGGCGTGAACCGCCTGTGATGCTGTCGGTCTGGGTCTCCGAATAGATGGAGGGCCCGGGGACGCGGGATGCCCCGCGTGGTTGGCGTCCCCGCTGGTGGCGGAACTACCGGCAGAAAAAGGGTTCGCGGATTCCGCGTCCCCGGCAGTGTGTTGTACGGCAGCGCGCGCACGGCGGCCCTGTTTCATACGCTTGGCGCCATTTAGCTGCCGGCGTGCGGGCCGGACTGTTCAGGACCAGTCCCCGTAGGCGCCCCGCGTCTTGTGAACGCAGAGGCTTTTCACGCTCGCCTGCATCCAACCCGCGCCGTTGAACAGTGATCAGCCGCCCTACATGCGGGATGGATGCTTGCAGTATCTGACAGGTCTGGAGGTGGAGGAACCAGAGGTCTGAAATCGGCCGAACTGATCCGTGCAAGTTGTTGAGATCGTTCGGGGCGACGGCGAGAACGTGTGTTCAAAACCGGCTGGATCTGGCGACGACCGGGAGATCGAGCGGCTATCAAGAAACCGAAACCAGCCGCCGACAGCGTTTCAGGCGACGTCCGGCACTCGCCAAACTCGGACTGTGGCGACTTGCGGCAACAAACCAATTGTGCAGATTTGCGACCTCAGATGAGGCCGCAGTGGTTCGGTTGCGTCGCTACTGACAATGGGCTCGTCGTTATGTTGAGAAGAGTTGCTCAGGTCGGGCTGGTCTTCCTGCTGCTCGTCGGAGCGGCCCTTGGCGGACTACTCGCAAGCGACTTTTTCACAAGGCCAAAGCTGCCCTCTTACGCTGGCTCGGCGAACGAGCCCGGGTCAATAATCTCTGCGGAGCATGTTGGTTCTTATCCGCCGTTCGTGTTCAGCATGTTGCTCTCGGCCGCCGGTGTTGAACAACCCATAGCCATATCTGAACGCCCACATCTTTATCGCGCAAGCTATTGGTCACGCCTCGCTGATCAACCGATAAAACTATCCGGACTGGTCGCCATCCCAGAGACGAAGTCGCCGCGCGGCGTTGTTGTTTGGCTGCACGGCACCAATGACGACCGAGCCGCATCGGTCTCCGATCCGAACTTGAACGAAGGTGTCGCGCTATCAGGGGCGTTCGCTGGGGGAGGATACATCTACGTTGCCCCTGATCTGCCAGGGCTCGGTATCTCCACGCGGGCGCAGACCTACCTGCACAATCCCAGTACCATTGATGCGACGCTCGATCTTCTTCGTGCTGCTGAGACAATCTCCTCGGACGCCGGCAGGTCCTGGCCAAACCAACTGTATATTGCTGGTTTCTCGCAGGGCGGGCACGCAGCAGCGGCCGTGTCGCGGGAATTGGAACGGCTGGATCGGCCAAGCTGGCAGTTACGCGCCGCCGCAGGCATCGCGGGCGCATACGATCTTCGCAACATCACCTTTCCCTTCGCCCTAAAGGGCAAATCGATCGGTCATGCAGTTTATCTGACGCTTGTGGCGCGGTCATATGCGGACACATACGGGCATCCTGTACAAAGCCTGCTAACAACCGAGGCTACTCAGATCTCGGACGAATTTGTTCTTGGCAAAGATGTAAATGCTGCGCGCATGCGGCTTCCGAATGATCCTCGCCGGATCTTCCAGTCCGATTTCCTGGCGTCGTACGATGCTGGCCAGTCTCATTGGTTCCTGGAGGCCATGCACGACAACAGCATCACATCTTGGGCCCCGCGATCCCCTTATCGCGCTTACTACGGCGAGGCTGACCAGGACGTGCCTCCTGAAGACTCAGTCACTTTTGTCAGGCGCGCTCGGGAATTGGGGGGTAACGCCACCGCAATCCCCGTCGGCGCCGTTGATCATTTTGGTTCGGTGTTGCGTGCAGTCCCGCAGATTCGGCAATGGTTCGATGAAATGTCGAGCGCTGGCGCCGCTAGAAAATGAAAACCCAGTTCAGGCTTCACTGTCTACTAAGGGCCCTCACTTCCTAGCCCGCCACTTTGTCACCGACGGCAGACCCGCTCGTCAGCTGCCGCTCGCCGCTTCCCTGAAGGTCGGGCGGGACGTCGCCAACGCCGGTCAGATGAACCAGCCCCTGCACCAGTGCTTCGATGGCGTCCTGCGCACACACCACTGAACCCGTGCAGGGTCGCATCGGCCCACTGTCGCGTCCGGCGGGCGGACGATCTGCGGACGACAGGCACAGTGGACCGGCGGCGCGAGCTGTGCGCAAATTGTCCCAAGCTACGACGGGACAGGCGCCGATGAGCATCAACACCCCCGATCCCCGCAACAGCTTCGCCCCTGGCTTGTTCGCCGGCAGGACCGCGCTCGTCACCGGCGGCGGCCGCGGTATCGGCGCGGCGACCGCCATCGGATTTGCGCAGCTGGGCGCAAACGTCATCATCGCCAGCCGGACTGAAGCCGAGCTCGCCGACACGGCCGCCCGGATAGAAGCGCTCGGCGTGCAGTGTCTCGCGGTGACCACCAACATCCGCGACATCAGCTCGGTCGAGGCCCTTCGCGACGCAGCGCTTGAGCGGTTCGGAGCGGTGGATTTCCTGATCAACAACGCCGGCGGCCAGTTCCTGGCCAATCCATTCAAGATCAGCGACAATGGCTGGCGATCGGTGGTCGACCTGAACCTGAACGGGACGTGGAACGTCACGAGCCGGTTCATGCGCCCCATGATGCAGCGTGGGTCCGGCGCCATCGTCAACATCGTGCACATCTATATCTTCGATCGCGGGGCCCCGATGTTCGTCCATTCGGGCGCGGCGCGCGCGGGGGTGGTCAACATGACCCGCAGCCTTGCGCCCTACCTTGAGCAGCGCGGCGTCACCATCAACGCCCTGGCGCCGGGAAGCACGGTGTCGGCAGCCGCTGCGGCAAACTACGGCAAGACCGAGGACGAGTTCAGAGCCCTGAGCGGCCGCGTCCGCGCTCAGGAGCCCGAAGACATCGCCGCCTCGGTCCTGTTTCTCTGCTCGCCGGCGGCGCGGATGATAAACGGAACCACGCTGGTGGTTGACGCTGCGGCCACACAGCACCGCTGGCCGGATTTCAACACAGAGGATCTGTTCGATGAGGTGATGGGGGAATTTGCGGGACCCGTCCCCCGATAGACACCTGGTTGCGGCGACACGGTCTGAATCGTCAGATTTCGACGCTGTCTTCCCTGAAAGGGTTATCGAGGCCAACATAGCAAGTTGCAGCGATCCTTTGTCGGACAATCAAGAGCCATGGCAGACACCCTCGACGACGATCCCGCGGTCATCCAGCGTATCCTCGATCACATCGACAACAACACAACGGACGTGCTTGACGAGGTCTGGCGCGAGCCGGTCGCCAACTACACCTCGCCCGAACGCTACCGGGGCGAACTCACCAGAGTGATGCGCCGCACGGCGACTCCGTTTTGCCCATCCGCCGCCATTCCGGAACCGGGGTGTTATGTCGCCCGAGATGCGGCGCAGACACCGCTCGTCGCCGTACGGGGCCAGGACGGGGTTGCACGCGTTTTCTTCAACGCCTGCCGCCACCGCGGCGCCAAGGTTGTTGCAGACGGCGTGGGCCAGCGGGGGACCTTCACCTGCCGCTATCATGCCTGGACATACGGCCTCGATGGACAGCTGCGTGGCGTGCCGCATGAATACGGCTTTCCATGCCTGGACAAGGGAGACCACGGCCTCGTGCCGGTGAAGACCACCGAACGCAACGGATTGATCTATGCAACTCAGGATGGAGACGCTGAGCCCGATCCCGCTATCCCCGATTTCTTCGGGCCGGAGTGGCGCCTGATCGATGTTACCGAAGACGTCATCAACGCAAACTGGAAGATCGTCATCGAAGGCATTCTGGAAGGGTATCACATCCGATCAACCCACGCGGAAACGTTCTATCCGCGTCAGTTCGACAACCTGACGCTGATACAACCTTTCGGCCGCAATACCCGGATGACGTTCCCCTACAGGAACATCGAGCGTTTCAGGAATGTCCCGGCGGCGGAGAGAAGCGTGTCGGGCGTGTTGTCACACGTCTACCATCTCTTTCCCAACACGGCGGTCTCGACGTTTCCGACGCATCACTCACTGACGATCTTCGAACCCCTGGCGATCGATCGAACGCTGATGGTCAGCTACCAGCTGTGTGATCGCAAAGAAGGAAGCGAGGAATTCAAGGCGGTTCAGGCCGGACGCGACTTCGTAGTGGCGGGCGTGAAGGAAGACGGAGACGTTCAAGCATCCATCCAGAGCGGCCTGAAAACTCCGGCAAACGATGTCCTGACATTCGGCCTCTTTGAAGGTGGGATCATGCGGTTTCACAAGCATGTCGCAGCAGCACTGAGTGAACTGGACTAGGCGGCAACTGTTCTGGCGTCGCGGCGCAGCAGGCGGGTAGAGCACCGGATACTCGGTCGAGAGCGACACCATGTGTGAAAGGCCGTTCGGCGCCAAAATGTCCGTAATTCCTATGGTCACGAAGGTCCGGAGCTTTCGATACCTGCCATTCGCCTTGACTGAAGCGATGCGGCTTCAGGCTGTGCGACAGCATCAGGCGCGTCCGGGCCGCACGCTGCAAGCCTGGGGCGGTTGCTTACCGCACCTTCTCTTTCTCCTTCTCCTTCGGAGCATCGACGCGTTGCGGTTTTGCTTCGAACCTTGGCTTGGGCATGAGCCGGAAGCGGGACTGGCACCAGGCCCAGCCGACGCCGACGTCGAGCAGGGCGTCGGAGCGGCCGCAGGGACAGGCGAACTCCATCACGAAGTGGACGCGATAGCTCTCGCCGGCGACGAGGGGAACGGGCTCGCCCGTGACGTGGTTCGGCGCTGCGTTTACGCAAAGGACAAGATCGCCGGGGCCGATGGCGTCGCTCATGACTTTCATCCCGTTCGGTGCGGCGGGAAGATAGCGTTGGGGGACGGGCCGGCAAGGTGGTTTGCGCTTGTAGCTAGCGCCCTGCCCGGTTGATGGCGACTTCGTCGAGCTGGGCTTGTTCGCGGGTGGCGCGGTCGGTGGCAGTGCGGATTTCGGCCTGGTCGAGGAGCTGTTCGAACTTTGATTTCTCGATGTAGGCTTCGGACAGGCGCTGGCGGATTTCTTCCAGCAACTTTTCCTTTGCCGACATCTGCGCCTTGAGGTCGGCGATCTGCGCTTTCACGCGCATGCGGTAGGCGGGCAGCATGGCGGCGAAGGTGGAGTCGCGGGCGGCGTTGGCGAGTTCGGCCTGTTCGCGGGCGCGGATGGCGTTTTCGCGGGCCTGCAGTTCGGCGACTTCGACGGCGATCTTGGCGGCTTCGATGCCGATTTCGTCGAGCTTGCGCTGGGCGACTTTCAGAAGCGTGCCGAGCGATTTCATCTAACGGCTTTCTTCTGGGCGATGGCGGGCGCGGCGGCGGGCGGCGACAGGATGGCGCTGAGTTGGGCGAAGGCGTGCTCGGGGTTGGTGACCTCGTGGACGTCCTGCTGCAGGAAGGTCTCCATCTGCGGCCAGAGGCGGACGGCTTCGTCGACTTCGGCGTCGGCGCCTTTTGCATAAGCGCCGATGCGGACGAGTTCTTCCATGTTGGAGTAGAGAGCCATCAGGCGCCGGGCGCGCAGGGCGATCGCTTTCTCCTCCGGCGTCTGCAGCATGTTCTGCAGGCGCGAGATGGATTTCAGAACGTCGACGGCGGGGAAGCGGCCGCGTTCGGCGATGGCGCGCGAGAGGGTGATGTGGCCGTCGAGCGTGCCGCGCACCGCGTCGGAGATTGGTTCGTTGTGATCGTCGCCGTCGACAAGGACAGTAAAGAGGCCGGTGATCTGGCCTTGCGGCTGACCTTCCTCGACGGTGAGGCCGGGCCCTGCGCGCTCGAGCAGTTTCGGCAGCTCCGCAAACACCGACGGGGTATAGCCTCGCGTCGTTGGCGGTTCGCCGGCGGCGAGGCCGATCTCGCGCTGGGCCATGGCGAAGCGGGTGACGGAATCGAGGAAGCAGACGACCTGCTTGCCTTCGTCGCGGAAGTGTTCGGCGACGGCAAGCGTGAGCCAGGCGGCGCGGCGGCGGCGCGGGGCGGCTTCGTCGGAGGTGGCGGTGACGATGACGGATTTGGCGAGGCCTTCGGGGCCGAGCGTATCCTCGATGAACTCGCGGACCTCCCTGCCCCGTTCGCCGATCAGGCCGATGACAATGACGTCAGCCTCGGCGCCGCGCGCGAGCATGGACATGATGGTGGACTTGCCGACGCCGGAGCCAGCGAAGACGCCGAGACGCTGGCCGCGCGCGCAGGGCGTGAAGACGTCGATGGCTTTCACGCCGAGCGCCATCTTCTGGTCGACGCGGGCGCGCGACTGGGCGTTGGGGGCGACGGCGCGCACCGGGCGGGGGCGCAGGCCGGCGGGGAGCGGGCCCTTTGCATCGAGTGGCTCGGCGAATGCGTCGATGACGCGGCCGAGCCAGCCGTCGCTGGGACGCACCACATCGAGGCCGGAGACAAAGTGGACGGGGGCGCCCGGGCCGAGGCCATCGAGCTGGTCGCAGGCGAGGATGATGGCGCGGTCGCCAGCAAAACCGACGAGTTCGCCGCGCGGGCCGTTTTCGTCACCGAAACGAACGGAGGCGCCAAGGCGCAGGGCCTCGCGCGGGCCGGAGGCTTCGATGCGAAGGCCTTCAAGCGCGGTGACCCGGCCCTCATGTTTGCGGGGGTCGAGCGATTTGATGTCCCGGATGGCCGCAGCCAGCATGTTTTGACGCCTGACGTTAATTCCGGGCTGAAGCCTTCGGAAATGTCATCTGGCGCTGAAACCGGTTTCAGACCCGTTAACCACAAAAAACCCTGTCGATCCGGGCTTTTCAGACTCTTTCATAACAATGGAATCAGGGTAACGTTTATGAATCAGTCGGGCCGGGCTGAAACTTGCCGTTAACCTTTTCACTGCCTTAATGCGGGCGTTAATACCGCCGCAAGGCAACCGCGATTCGGGAGAATGACATGCGGGTCCTTCTGATTGATGACGATGAACAACTGACGCGCAGCATCGAACTGATGCTGAAGAGCGCGGGGTTCAACGTCTTCACGACCGACCTCGGGGAAGACGGTGTCGACCTCGGCAAGGTGTATGAGTATGACCTTATCATCCTGGATCTCGGCCTGCCCGATATCTCCGGATACGAAGTGCTGAAGCAGCTTCGCATGTCGCGTGTGAACACGCCCGTGCTGATCCTGTCGGCCAACCCAGACATCGAAGCGAAGGTGAAGACGCTCGGCTACGGCGCCGACGACTATCTCACCAAGCCGTTCAACAAGGACGAGCTGATCGCCCGCATCACCGCGATCGTCCGCCGCTCGAAAGGCCACGCCGAGAGCGTGATCCGCACCGGCGAGATCGTTGTCAACCTGGACGCCAAGACCGTCGAAGTGCAGAACAATCGCGTGCACCTGACGGGCAAGGAATACCAGATGTTCGAGCTGCTCTCCCTGCGCAAGGGGACGACGCTCACCAAGGAAATGTTCCTCAACCACCTGTACGGTGGAATGGACGAACCGGAACTGAAGATCATCGACGTCTTCATCTGCAAGCTTCGCAAGAAGCTGGCGCAGGCGACGGGCGGCAACCACTTCATCGAAACTGTCTGGGGGCGCGGTTACGTGTTGCGCGACCCGGACCCCCGCGTGGCGGCGGCCACAGCTGACAAAGCTGCCTGAGCGCCGCCCAACACGGACTGACCAACATGAGAGAGGGCGGAGCCGAAAGGTTCCGCCTTTTCGCCTTTTCGGGGGTCAGAGAGCCGGGGCCGTGCGCCGCTTTAGTGCGGGCGGGAAGCTGGATGAATTGCCGACCTTTTGCATCTTTGCCTCGCGCTTTTCGATGTGAGCGATCAGCAGGCGCAGGTTCTTCGTGTTCGACTTGAAGGCGAGGTCGAAGAGATCGCCGACGACGGGGATCGCGCCGATCGAAACGTCGACGCCCCAGTTCGCGTACATGCGCGCGATGGTGAATTTCGAGACGCCGTGGCGTCTGGCTTCCTGGATCAGGTAGAAGCCCAGCGCGCCTGTGATCAGGTCGCCGACCACCGGGACGAGGCCGATCACGCTGTCGATGCCGAAATTGACGCCCGCGACGTTGAACTGCCGGTCCAGCAGCTTTTCGAGCTTGCGCAGGCGGTCGAGCGACTCGAAGGCGCCGGGGAAGGATTCGACGGTGGCGTGGGGCTGGCTCATCCGACGGATTACGCGGAGCGGAGGGAAAAGTTCAACGGGCCGCCCTGCGCGTCCCCCGTCGTTCCGCCTCCCCAGGATCAAGTCCGCGGCCGCCTTCCCCGCAAGCTGGGAAGGACGGTCGCGCGCCTATTTCCACGCCGCCGCTTGCTTGCGAGCGATGCGCACGAGGTCGCCCATGGAGTGGTCGACGTCGATGAGGTGAAGGCCCCAGTTCAGGTCGGGGCCGGTGGCGCGCATGATCTCGCCAGCGAGTTCGTCGGTGCGGGCGTCGGCGGGATCGGGCGTCACGGTCATTTCGAGGAAGTGGTAGTCGCCCTTCTGGACGCACTTCGTCGAGACGAGGCCGGGGACTTTCACGAATGGCGTGGTGATGGTCGGCTGGGGTTTGGCCCAGTCGGGCTGGTTCGGGCCGGCGGAGCCGTTCAGGAAGCCCTTCGTCATGAAGTACGAGTCCGGCACGCCCTGCCCGCTCGCGAGGTTTGCAGGGTTGTTGCACGCGGCCATGTTGCCGCCCGAGCCTTTGGCGAAGCGCGCGGTATCCGGCGGCGGCAGCGTGTTGCGGAACGAGGCGTAGGTGATGACGCAGCCGGTCTGGTCTTCCGCGCGGCAGAGCGGGATCTGCTTCAGCGTGCCGCCCGTTTCCTTGCCCGGCGGGACCGTGATGGTGGAGCCGAGGATCATCGCCGAAACGAACTGCTTCTGCGCGGGCTTGCCTTCGATCTCGTTGGCGATAAGGCGCGCGAGGACGCCGGCGCCCTGACTGTGGCCGATGAGGATCACGCCGCGGCCGTTGTTCTCGTTGGCCATGTACCAGTTCCAGGCGTCAAGCACGTCATTGTAGCCGCCAACGCCGGCGGGGAGGCGCGCGCCTTCCGGCTGCGGGCCACCGCTGGCGATGCGCAGGGCGGTGAGTGTGGTCTGGCGATAGATGGGCGCGAACTGGCGGCAGACCGAGCCGAAGCGGGCGAACTGCAGCTTGATGTCCTCGATCTCCATCTTGTCGACGGTCCAGTCGGACGCCCAGGTCTTGTCGTCGGAGACGGTGGGATAGGCGAAGAAGCAGTCGAGCTTCGGGTTCGACGCGGCCTGGTACTTCTCGATCGAGGTCTTGCCGTCCTTGCCGATGATGGTGGCGTCGAGATTGATCTTGCACTTGTCGTCGGCGAGTCCGGGACGGCAGAGCCAGAGCGAGGGGTTGGCGAAGTCGGCGTGGGCGACGTCGACGGCGGGAAGCGGTTGCGGCGCGAGCGTTGGCGCGGGCAACGGGGCGCTGGTGCAGCCACTGATCAGGGCCACGGCCAGCGCGGCGCTCGCGATGTGTGTGCGCATTGTTTGTCTCCCTCGATGCGGATCATCGTCCGCTTGCGTGCGGCAGGTAATGCCTAAGCGCGTTGGCGGGCAAGGGGTGCAGGATCACGCAGACGTGCGCAGGCGATCGCAGCGATCAGGGCCAGGACGCGAGGACATCGCTGGTCAGGCGCTTGATCCAGCTCAACGCGCCGGATTCACATGCGGCTGTGATGGATGCGCCGGAGGGCCAGCGAACGTGCGCTGTTCGGTGCGCAAGACACCACCCGGCTGGAAGTCACGCGAGTTCCGGACCGAACTCACCCGGGGAGGAAAAGTTGCCAGCGTCAGGCGGCCTGCCCGCGATCAATACTGTCACGCTCGGCGCTCCGCTTCGTTGGCTTGGAAGAGCGTGGAGCGATCTGTGGAAAGCGCCGTTCGCGTGCCTTGCCTACGGCCTGATGCTCGCAATCGCCAGCGCCTGTCTCGTCACATGGATGTTCGCGTCAGGCGGCGCGTTGCTGGCAGTGATCGTGACCTGCGGTTTTGTATTCATAGCGCCGCTTCTGGCGATGGGCTTCTACGAGGCTGGCCGCCTCCTGTCGTTGAACAGGAAGCCGAGACTCGGGGATCTCCTTTTTGTGCGATCGGCGTTCCGGAGCGATATCGCCTATCTGGGCCTCGCGCTGGTCTTCATATTCTTCATCTGGGGCGAGATCGCCCGTATCGTGTACGGCCTTTCGACGTATCGCCTGCACCGCACCGCGGAGGAGTTGATTGCCTTCGCGACCGGCACGCCGGAGGGGCACGGCATGCTGATATCCGGTTCAGTTATCGGTGCGGTGATCGCGTACCTGACTTATTGTATCGTCGTCGTGTCGATCCCGATGCTTCTTCGCAGGAATTCAGACTTCTTCGTCGCCACAGTCACGAGCGTGCGCTCCGTTGCCCGGAATCCCGGGCCGATGGCCTTATGGGCGCTCATCATCGCCGCGCTGACCGCCGTTTCGATCGGGACGGCCTTTGTCGGCCTGATCATCACGTTTCCGGTGCTTGGCCTCGCAAGCTGGCACGCGTACCGCGATCTGGTGGTTTCAGCACCGGAAGGAGACACGTGCCGATAAGGACGCCGCGCATCACTCAGGGCGTCGCCCTTCCGGAAGCTCTAACCCGCAGCCGGGCAATTGCCCGCAATCGCCTCGCCGGCAAAAGCCTTCTTCACGAAGGGCGTCGAGTCCGCGAGAGAGCCGTTGACCGTGGCTGAGTGGTCGAGGTCGGGGTAGACCTTGTGCTGGATCACGCTGCCGGCGGCGCAGGCGTCCTTGAAGAGGCGTTCCTGGCCGGCGGGCGGGACGTCGGCGTCCTTGCCGCCCGCGCCCATGAAGACGGGGCCTTTCACCTTCAGCGATGAGTAGGCCATCAGCGGGAAGAACTTCGCCATCGCAGGGGTCGGGTCGTTGGTGAACATCTTTGCCTGGCTCATCTTCTCGTCTTCGATCTTGTTCCAGGTATCCATCAGGCACTGGGTGCGCGTGGACTCGAAGAAGGGTCGCGCCGGGAGCGATGCGTAGTCGGCGATCTTGAACAGCGGGTCGGCCTGTTCGGCGAGGTACATGATGTACATCGAGTAGGCGAGGAGGCCGGAGACGGCTTCTGGATCGCGAACGGCGGGCGCGGTGTCCATGGTGAAGTAGGGCGTGCCGGTGGCGACGGTGCCGCGGATGTCGAGTTCGGGGGCGTAGGTCGCAGCCTCCGATGCGGTCGCGAAGGCTGCGCCGCCGCCCTGGCTCTGGCCGACGAGGACGACAGGCTTGCCAATGTTGAGCGCGGGATCGCCCTGCACGGCGCGGATGGAGTCGAGCACGGAGTAGGCCGCGGGGCGCGTTGCGAGATAGGGATGGCCGCCGGGCGTGCCGAGACCCTGATAGTCGGAGGCGACGACGGCGTAGCCCTGCGAGAGCCAGTGGTTCAGGTACTTCTGGTCGCGGTCGGAGCGCGGACGGTTGGATGGGGCGCAGATGTCGGCGATGCCGACCGTGCCGTGGGCCCAGGCGATAAGCGGCCAGCCGCTGTCAGGGGCTTCGCCCTTCGGCAGGAAGAGTGTGCCGGAGACGGCGATGGGCGTCTTCGCATCGCCGAGGCCGTTGGTGGAGGAATAGAGGAGGCGCAGCGCCTGCCCTGCTTCGGAGAGGGAGGTTTCAGGCGGCTGCGGCGCGGTGCGGATAAGGTTGCCGGGTTGCGCGGTGATGGTGGCGTCGGGTGTGTAGAAGGCGTCGACGCCGCCATCGCCCTGCATGGGATCGGCAACGGGGGCAGCGGCAGTTTCGGGAGCTGGTTCCGGCGTGGGTTCCGGCGCGGGGGTTGGAGCCGGCTCGCCGCAGGCGGCCAGCGCGGCGCAGCTGAGCATGAGGGCGGCGAGAAGTTTCATGAAATCTGCTCCAGCACGGAATTGCCGGGCAATCTAGCGAACGAAGAGAGGTCCGCCACTCCTTTCGTAACGTCAGCGGCTGTGGAGAGCGCGCCCCTGCACTCTGGCGCAGGTTCTGATAGGGTAGGCCTATGCCGGCAGTGATGCGCGTTGATCCCAAGACCATCTTTACCCCCGACGAGTGGGCGCGGGTTTCGCGCCAGTCGGCGTGGAAGGGCCCTGCCCTTGTGGCGTTTGCGTGGGCCGTGATCATTGGGGCGGGCGCGTTATTCATCTATGCGCCGAACCCGGCGACGTATCTGCTTGCAGTTATGCTGATCGGGGCGCGGCAGCTGGGGCTGGCGATCCTTGAGCATGAGGCGGCGCATGGGACGCTGCATCCGAATGCGAGGCTGAATGACTGGCTGGCGGAATGGCTGTGCGGCGGGCCGGTCGGCGGGAGCCTCAAGCGCTATCGGCCCTATCATCTGACGCACCACAAATACACGGAACAGGCGGAGGATCCGGACCTGGTCCTGTCGCGTCCGTTTCCAGTGACGCGCGGATCGCTGTGGCGGAAATTCGTGCGCGACCTGACGGGGCAGACTTTCTACAAGCAGCGGATCGCGCCGTTCATCGCGCAGCTGGGCGGCAAGACGCGCAAGCCGCCGCGTGTGCCCGACAATCCAGGGCTGCGGTTCTGGATGGTGCAGGCGGTGATCTTCGGCGTGACGACGGCGCTGGGGTACTGGTGGGCGTGGTTGGCGCTATGGATCGTGCCGATGGCGACGTGGTTTCCGGTGGTGACGCGGCTGCGCGCGATGGGCGAGCATGCGATGGTCAACACGCAGGAAGATCCGTTCACACATGCGCGGACGACGCTGGCCAATCCGATCGAGCGGCTGCTGATCGCGCCGTTCTGGGTGCACTATCACTGCGAGCACCACTGCTTCATGTTTGTGCCGTGCTACAATCTCGAGAAGACTCACGAGCTTCTGATGCAGAAGGGCTTTCGCGAGCGCATGCGGATCACGCGCGGGTATGCCGAGGTGTTGAGGCGGTGCGGGTCGAAGGCTGACGCGGCTGCGAGCCCCGCATGAGCGCACGTGCGCGGCCGGCCCGCGAGGCGCGAACCTATGGCGAGGAAACGCGGGAGCTGATCCTCAAGGCGGCCGAGAAGCTGTTTGCAGCAAAGGGCCTGCAAAGCGTTTCGATGCAGGACATTGCGGACGAGGCCGGCGTCTCGCGCGCGACTGTGTTCAACCAGTTCGGGTCGAAGATCCTGTTGCTCGATGCGATCACGGCGCGATCGCTCGAGAGCTATCGCGCGATGCTAGGCGCGGCGCTCGCAGATGAAGAGGCGCCGACGACCACCCTGCTCCGCCGCCTGTTCAGGCAGATGGGCAAGGGAATTGCCGGCAACCGGAATCTCTACCGCGAAGTGTTCGTGGAGATCCGCAAGGTGTCGATGGGGCTGGACGACGAAGGCGCGTCGCCAGGCCTCAAGCGCGAGACGTTCGGCCTTCTCACGACGATCTTTGAGCGGGGCCAGGAACGCGGCGACATTTCCCGGGCGGCTTCGGCGGAAGTGCTGGCGACGGCTTTCGACAGCTTGCTGTCCGGGGCGGTTATCCAGTGGCTGCATGCGCAGCGGCGCGGGAGCCTGCCAACACTTCTGGAGTCGCTGATCGACGTCTTCCTCGATGGTGCTGCGGCCTGAGGGCGGCCAGTTCACAACGAAGTCATGTCGAGGCGTGAGCGGGGCGTTGCATCGGGCACAGAATTAGACTGTAGTCCATTTGTCGGCTCGTCCCCCAACCCAGAGCCGGCGCCGGGACGAAACGCCTTATGCACGGACGTAAATTCCGGAAAGGGAGACAGACCGAGCCATCGGCCTGTCTCCTGATTCCGCTCGCCTTCATGCTCGCTTCAGGACCGGCCTTCGCCCAGCAGGCGGGGCAGTCGCCGGCAGCGCAATCCTATGCGGCGGATTTCTTCGCGCCGTTCAATCCGGTGACAGCGGAGGACATGATCCGTCGCCTGCCGGGTTTCTCGCTTGATGGCGGGGACGACCGGCGCGGGTTTGCGGGCGCTGCGGGCAATGTGCTGATCAATGGCGAGCGGCCGAGCTCGAAGACAGCATTGGCGGAGCAGCTGTCGCGCATTTCGGCGCGTGATGTGTTGCGCATCGACATCCGGGTCGGCGGCGGCGACGGCACGGACGTTTCCGGCCAGACGATGATCGCGGATGTGCGGCTGCGCCCGCGCGAAGCGGGGGCCACAAACACATTCGTTGCGCAGGCGAGCCAGCTCAATCCGTCGGAAAGCATCAACCCCCTGATCGTGCTCACCAGCGGGTTCAAGGCGGGCGATGTGAATGTGAACCTTGCGCTGCAGGCGCAGCCTTCGCGGCGCGGGCGGATCGAATACGAGAAGGAGACGCGCAGCGGCACAGGCGCACTCGTTTCCCAGGGCCCGGAACTCCTGCAGGGCAGCTATTGGGAATACCGGATGAGCGGTCGGGCCAGCTGGAAGGCGGGCGAGAGCGACGCGTTCAACGTGAACCTGCAGGGGACGCCTTCGCGCGACGGGCGGCATACGTTTTCGCAGACCTACAATGCGGCCGGCGCACTGACGCAAATCGACGACAGCAAGGTGACCGGCGACGACGCCTGGGCTCTGGAAGCGGGCGGCGACTGGGAGCATCGGCTGTCGCCGGACGCTTCGTTCAAGCTGATCGGCCTCGCGAGCGGGCGGCATACGGGATCGTCCGAACGCTATTCGACGAACTTTACGGCGGGGGGATTCCGCAACACCTTCATCGAACGTTCGGCTGACAGCGGGGAGTATGTCGCGCGCGGCGTGATGTCGTGGAAGCCGTTGAAGGACCATGCGATCGACTGGGGCGGCGAGATTGCGTTCAACTATCTCGACAGCAATCTCGACGTGCGGGTGCAGACACCGCTTGCGACGATCGATGCGACGCCGCCGGTTGCGAACACGCGCGTTGAAGAGGAACGCGCCGAAGTGTTCGTCAGCGATGTGTGGCAGGCGGGGCCAGGGCTGCGCATCGAGGCGGGCGTCACGGTGGAAACCTCGATTATCACTCAGTCTGGCGATGGCGCGCAGGAGCGCGATTTCACCTATGTCAAACCGCGCATCGGCGCGACGTGGTCGGCCGATAGCGCCAACCAGCTGCGCTTCCTGTTCGAGCGTGACGTGAGCCAGCTCGACTTCACCGAGTTCGCCAGTGTCGTGTCGCTGTTCGACGGTACGGTGGATCTGGGCAATCCCGACCTCGAGCCCGAGCGGACGTGGCGCTCGACGCTCGAGTGGGAACACCGCTTCGGCGCCAAGGGTGTGGTGACGTTGTCGGCCTTCCATGACGAGGTTGAAGCGGTGCAGGACCAGATACCGCTCGCCGGCCTGTTCGACGGACCCGGCAATCTTGGAGATGGGCGGCGCACCGGCGTGAGGCTGGACGCGACGGCTCCGCTGGACATGCTGGGGCTGGTCGGCGGGGAGCTTCGCCTCAAGGGCATGGCGCAGGAAAGCAGCGTGACCGATCCGGTGACCGGCGCCACGCGGCGATTTTCGGATGAGCCGGACTGGACGTATTCCGTCGACGTGCGCCAGGCGCTGCCTGATCTCAAGCTTGCCTGGGGTGCGCTTTATGAGCGTGCGGATGAGGTCGACCAGTACCGCCTGCGGGAGCTTCGCACGACGGGATGGGACGAGGCCAACTTCGATGTCTATCTCGAGACGACCGCGATCACCGGTCTGATCGTGCGGTTCACTGTGGCGGATGTGTTCCTGCCGCAGGAGATTCGCGAACGGCAGTTCTTCACGCCGGACCGGGGCGCCTCCGCCCTCCCCTCATCCATCGAGACGCGGGCGGCGACGGGCGGCTTTGGCACACGGTCGTATGCGATCCGCGTGTCTGGAAGGTTCTAGAAACGGAAACGGCCCGCCTTGGCGGCGGGCCGTGTTGTCTCAAACTGCGCTGAGCGTGCGTCGCTCAGAACTGGAACAGGGCCGAGAGGCTGAACGCGTCGATCTCACCATCGTCGGGCTCGTAGCGGGTGTATTCCAGGCGAAGCTTCGTGAAGGGGATCGGGCTCAGCGCAATGCCGGCGCCGTAAGCGAGGCCAGCGCCGTCCTCTGAGGCGATCGTTGTGCCGTTGAGATCGGCCTCGATTGACAGATCGGCGTAGCCAGCGCGCGCGAACACATCGCCGACCAGCGGGATTGGCAGCCAGCCGACGGCGAACACGCCGTACTCGCTGTCGAGACCGACGCTGACTTCCTGGCCGAGCACGTTGAAATTGTCGTCCTGGATGCCGATGGCGAACTCGCCCTCGACGCCAAAGAAGGTATTCGCCTTGAAGCCCGCGCGGCCAAGGATCGCGCCGAGGGCTACATCCTCGCCGCTTGCTTCGGCGGTAAAGATCGTTGCTCCGGCGCCGGCGTAGACCTGCGCGGAGGCTGCGGGCGCAAGAAGCGCTGCAGCGCCCAGTCCGCCCGCCGCTGCAAGGAGAGTGCGTTTCATGTGATGTCCCCAATTGCACGCCGCCGAGCCCGGCGCGGGGAGTCTATCGGCAGGAGCGGCCACGGCAAGCGGCATCGGCGTGACATTGAAGACAGGCGGCGCTTCCCGGAGCGTATGATGCCGGCCGGCGACTAGTGTCCTGAACCAGAAGTTCGCTGGCTTTTCGGTTTTGGAGTGTTTCGGAGACAGAAGCGCTCGATCGAGGCGAGGATGTCGTCGGCAGATTTTGTCCACCTGAAGGGTTTTGGA
>CAIKXW010000452.1 GCA_903831485.1 uncultured Alphaproteobacteria bacterium
TCTCGGCATGGCCTACGCCATGGTCGCGATCGGCGTCATCGGCTTCATCGTCTGGGCGCACCACATGTACACGGTGGGCATGGACGTGAACCTGAAGGCCTACTTCGTGGCCGCCACGATGATCATCGCGGTTCCAACAGGCATCAAGATATTCTCGTGGATCGCCACGATGTGGGGCGGCTCGATCGAGTTCAAGGTGCCGATGCTCTGGGCGATCGGCTTCATCTTCCTCTTCACCGTCGGCGGTGTCACGGGCGTCGTTCTGGCCAATGCAGGCGTCGATCACTCGCTGCACGACACGTATTATGTCGTGGCGCACTTCCACTACGTGCTGTCGCTGGGCGCGGTGTTCACTCTGTTCTGCGGCTGGTACTACTGGTTCGAGAAGATGTGGGGCGTGAAGTACAACGGCATGATCGCCGGTGCGCACTTCTGGCTCATGTTCGTCGGTTCGAACCTGATCTTCTTCCCGCAGCATTTCCTCGGGATGCAGGGCATGCCGCGCCGCTACGTCGACTACACCCCTGCGTTCGAGCAGTGGCATCAGTGGTCGACCTACGGTTACTGGATCGCCGCCGCCGCCACGATCGTGTTCTTCATCGGTCTGGTCGAAGCGATGATCCGCCGCCGCAAGGCCGAGGCAAATCCGTGGGGCGAGGGCGCGACGACGCTGGAATGGACCCTGTCCTCCCCGCCGCCGTTCCACCAGTACAACGACCTTCCGCGGGTCAGGTAACAGGACGCAGGCAGGCCGGACCGGATGGTTCGGCCTGCAGCGCTAGACAAGATGTCCGAAGCGACCATCGCCACGCTCTCGCCGACGACCGCCCCCGCGCTGCAGGGGCAGGCGACCGCGATGGACTACGTGCAGCTGATGAAGCCGCGCGTGATGTCGCTGGTGATCTTTACAGCACTCGCAGGTCTCGTTGCGGCCCCTGTCGCGATGAACCCGATCGCGGCAGCCTGCGCCGTCCTGGCGCTCGCCCTCGGCTCCGGCGCGGCTGGCGCGCTCAACATGTGGTACGACGCCGACATCGACGCAATGATGGCCCGCACAGTCACACGGCCAGTTCCTGCGGGTCTCGTCCGCGCTGAAGATGCGCTGGCCTTCGGCCTTATCATGTCGCTGATCTCGGTGACGCTGATGGCGCTGGCCGCGACGCCGCTCGCCGCCGGCCTGCTGGCCTTCTCGATCTTCTTCTACGCCGTGATCTACACAATGTGGCTCAAGCGCTCGACGGCGCAGAACATCGTCATCGGCGGGGCCGCCGGCGCCTTCCCGCCGGTGATCGGCTGGGCTGCCGCTACCGGGGACGCGCCGACCAACGCCTGGATCCTGTTCGGCCTGATCTTCCTCTGGACCCCGCCGCACTTCTGGGCCCTCGCGCTCTGGACGTCGAAGGAATACGGCCGCGCCGGCGTGCCGATGCTTCCCGTGACGCGTGGTGCGAAGGAAACGCGGATGCAGATCCTGATCTATACGCTTGTCGTTGCTCCGTTTGGCCTCCTGCCGGCCTTCACCGGCCTTGGCGGCTGGATCTACCTCGCCGTGTCGGCAATCGGCGGCGCCGCCTTCCTCTGGTGCGCCGTCCGCGTATTCCTCAGCCGCGCCGGCGACGATGATGCTCCCGCCGACATGCGTCACGCGAAGAAGATGTTCGCGATTTCGATCTTCTATCTGTTCGCCCTGTTCGGTGCGCTCCTCGTCGAGCGCGTGCTTCCGCTGCACTTCCCGCTGTTCGGAGGCGCGTGATGCTCGACAAGGATCAGGTCAAGGACTGGGACGGTGAGCCCGAAGTGAAGGGCGCGCCTGCGTCGAACCCGCCACCGTTACAGCCTGCAGCGGCCACCCGCCCCGACATTGGCGCGATGCTGATGAGCTCACGCGAAGCGATCCCCACGGGCGAACATGTCATCCTGACGCCCGCCGAAGTCGCTGCCCGCAAGAAGCGCAACGGCTGGATCGCGCTAGCGCTCGGCGGCTTCGTGATTCTCGTCTTCGTGCTGACCATGGCCAAGGTTGGCGGCGGCGCTGGCGTGCCCGAGGTCTACCGCATCCCGTCGAGTTCTTCGAAATGAGAACACGCTCGCGCATCACGGCTCTTGTCCTCTCTGGCGTCGCCGTGGGAATGCTAGGCCTCGCCTATGCCGCGGAGCCGCTCTACAAGGCGTTTTGCGCCGTTACCGGATTTGGCGGCACGACGCAGGTGGCGACAGAACGCCCAAAGGAAATCCTCGACCGTGTCGTCCGCGTCTATTTCGACACCAATGTCGAGACCGGCGCGCCGCTCGCGTTCCGTCCCTCACAGCCGTTCGTCGATGTCCGCATCGGCGAGACGATGATGACGTTTTTCGAACTGACCAACACGTCGGACGAGCCTGTTCGCGCGATGGCCAGCAAGAATGTCGTGCCGCACAAGGCCGGCGTCTATTTCGAGAAGATCGAGTGCTTCTGCTTCGAGGAGCAGACGTACAAGCCGGGTGAGTCGGTCAAATTGCCGGTGGTTTTCTTCATCTCCCCGGAGATGGCGAAGAACCCCAATGCCGACGACATTCACGGAATCACGCTGTCTTACACATACTACCGCGCAACCGGCCCTGAGACGGTTGCGCGGCTTGAGGACGCATCCGCGGTCAACTAGACCAGCGGTAGGAAAGACTGGGTCTGCGGCAAGGCCTCTTCGCCACGCCGCGCAATGTAGGGACTGAAGCCATGGCGGGCGACGTCAAGCACGACTATCACCTTGTGAAGCCGAGCCCATGGCCGTTGCTGGCCTCGCTCTCGCTGCTCATGCTCGCGCTGGGCACCGCCGGTTTCATGAAGGGCCTGTGGTTCATTCCGGCCGGCGCACTCTGGGCGTTCCTCCCCGGCTTCGTCTGTCTCGTATTCGTGCTCATCGGCTGGTGGGGCGACGTCATCAAGGAAAGCCGCGGCGGCGATCATAGCGAGGTCGTGCAGATCTCCCTGCGCTACGGCATGGTCCTGTTCATCGCTTCGGAAGTGATGTTCTTCGTGGCGTGGTTCTGGTCGTTCTTCGAGATGACCATCTTCCACGCGCTCCGCGCCAGCGCCACGCACGCGGACCTCGCCAACCCGGCGCTTGAGTCGCTGGTGAGCTGGTCGAAATGGCCGGTCACGCAGGTCGATGGCCATCAGGTCGTGCCGTTCGACCCCTTCCACCTGCCTCTGATCAACACGCTGATCCTGCTGCTTTCGGGCACGACCGTCACGTGGGCTCACCACGCCCTTCAGGTCGGCGACCGCAAGAGCGCCATCACGGGCCTCACGCTTACCGTCATCCTCGGCCTCTGCTTTACGGCGCTTCAGGTCGTCGAATACGCTGAAGCCGGCTTCTCCTACGACGGCTCGATCTACGGCTCGGCGTTCTTCATGGCGACTGGTTTCCACGGCGCACACGTCGTGATCGGCACCATCTTCCTGATGGTCTGCCTCGGCCGCCTGCTGGCCGGCGGCATGAAGCCGGAAAAGCATCTCGGCTTCGAGTTCGCCGCCTGGTACTGGCACTTCGTCGACGTGGTGTGGCTCTTCCTCTTCGCCTTCGTCTACGTGACGCCGCACCTGGTCTGGGGCGCTGGCCCGCCGGGCTCGGGTCACTGACGAATGGTAGGTGAGTGATGGCAAGGAAGGCGGCGCTTTTCGGCTTCCTCGCGATCCTGGCAGTGACGATCGCCCTCTGGCTGTCGGCGCTGCTGCCCTTCCTCACCAATGGTCGTCCGCTGATTGATACCGCCCAGCAGATCTGGAGCGGCGGCGGCTTCTCCACCCTCGACTCATCCTTCCGCTCGGGCCGCGACGTCGTCCTTGCACCGCGTTTCAACCCGTATGGCGTTTTGCTCACCGGCACGTTGCTGATGCTCGCTGCGGGCGGAGCCGCAGCCGCCGCCATCGTTCTGTGGCGCAAGTCGAAAGTCTGGTTCGCCGTCGGCGCCGCCATCGCGGCGCTACTTCTGGGCGCGGCCGGCAACTGGTTCATTGCAACGCAATGGCAGGGCGATTCCGCCTTCCCGCCCGGCTATCTCAACGCCGACCTGCTCTATGCGCTCTCCAAGACATTCAACACGCTGTTCTACATCGGCTTTGCGCTGTTTGCTGTCTCGACGGTGCTCGTCATCGCCGGCGTCGCCACGCGCGAGAACCCGCTCGGTTTCCAGGTGGTCGCGATCAATTGGGTCTTGCTTGCGGCATCGTGGCTCGTCATCTTTGTTGTGCTGTTCGTGCTCCCATATCCCGGTGGGGATTGAGGAATACACATGGCCGTCTCAGCCCTTTCCGCTGGTCTCCGCTGTCGCTGCCCGAACTGCGGCGAGGGGCCAGTGTTTCGAGGATTTCTCAAGTTCAGGGAACGCTGCGAAGCCTGCGGCGCTGACCTGACAGTCGCCGATGCCGGCGACGGCCCGGCCTTCTTCGTGATGTTCGCAGCCCTGATCTTCATCGTGCCGCTGGCGATGTTCTTCGAGTTCGGCATCCGCCCGCCGGGCTGGGTTCACATTCTCATCTGGCCGCCGGTCACGATCGCCTTCTGCGTCACGCTGCTGCGCCCCATCAAGGCGCTGATGTTCGCGCTGCAATGGAAGCACAAGGCCGGTCAGGCGCGCTTCGTTGACGATACGACGCAGCAGTAGCGCGCAGGCCGCTTGCCGGGCTACACCATCCCCATGCATTTCCGCCCCTATCCGCTGCTCACGGCGTTCGCCATTCCGGTGCTTGTGCTGCTCGTGTGGCTCGGCGTGTGGCAAGCCCAGCGCGCCGACTGGAAGACAGCGGAGGTCGCGAGCTTCAAGGAGCGCCTCGATGCGCCGGCGATGCAGATCGATGCAATCTGCGCCGCCGGCATCGCGGAACAGCAGATCATGATGACCCCGCCCTCAGACGGCGCCGCCATCCGCCTGTTCGGCATGCGCGCGTCGGGCAAGCCGGGCTGGAAAGTGTTCCAGGCATCAGCCATGTGCGGCAGGCACATCCTCGTCCAGAAGGGCTTCGAGGAACTCGTGATCGGCGGGCCCGGCGGCGTCTCGCCGGCTCCGCCGCCGCCCTGGCCGGATCGCTACATCGTCGCGCCCTGGCCCGAGAAGCCGGCCATGGCCAGCGACAATGATCCCTCTGCGAATGAGTGGCACTGGATGGACGCCCCCGCCATCGCCGCCGCCCTCGACCAGCCCGACCTCGACACCCGCTTCGTGATCCTGCCCCTCGACGGGATGCCGGACTTCCTCGTCCGCACGCCTCCGGAGACGCATGTCGGCTATTCGGTCACCTGGTTCGGGATGGCGATTGCCTTCGTGGTGATATACGGGCTTTTCCACATGCGGGCAGGGCGCTTGCGGTTCGGCAAGGCCAGAAGCGAGGCGAAAGAATGAAGTACGTCTCGACCCGCGGGCATTCCGAAGCGGTGGATTTCCTCACCGCCAGCCTCGCAGGCCTCGCCCCCGACGGCGGTCTCTACACGCCCGTCAGCTGGCCGCAGATCCCGCGTCCGAAGCCGGGCGACACCTATGTGGAAACCGCCACGCGCGTGCTCTCCGCCTTCGCAGGGGGCACGCTGTCCGACGATGTGATCCGCACGCTGGCGGAGCGCGCCTACGCTCCCTTCGCACACCAGTCCGTCGCGCCGCTCGTTGAGGTCAGCCCCAACCGCTGGATGCTCGAACTGCACCACGGCCCGACGCTCGCCTTCAAGGACGTGGCGATGCGCCTGATCGCGCAACTCTACGACCATGTCCTCGAACAGCGCGGCGAGCGCATGACCATCCTCTGCGCCACCTCCGGCGATACGGGCGGCGCCGCAGCCTCAGCCTTCGCTGGATCGACGCGCGTCGACATGGTGATCCTGCACCCGCACAATCGCGTCTCGCCGACGCAGCGCCTGTTCATGACGGCGACCGGCGCAGACAACGTCCACAACCTGGCGCTCGAAGGCGACTTCGACGGCACGCAGGCGATCCTGAAACAGCTGATCGGCGACGAACAGTTCAAGCGCCGCGTCGGTCTTGCCGCGGTCAACTCGATCAACTGGACGCGCGTCGCAGCCCAGAGCGTCTACTTCGCGCAGGCGCAAGCCCAGCTCGGCGCCGACCGCCCCATCCATTTCGTGGTGCCCACCGGCAATTTCGGCGACGCGCTCGCCGGCTATGTGGCTTCGCGCGCCGGCCTCCTGAACAGCTTCCGCATCACCGCCGCCGTCAACGCCAACGACGCCATGGCGCGTCTCCTGTCCGGCCAGCCGCTGACCCGCGGCGAGACCGCCCCGACAATCAGCCCCGCCATGGACATCCAGCTGCCCAGCAATTTCGAACGCCTGTTCTTCGAAGCCACCAGTGCAAATGGCGATCCCACCGCCCGCAACGGCGCTATCGTCGCAAAGGCCTACGCTGAACTTGCAGGGAGTGGGCGGGGCGCCATTCCCGCCGACGTGTCCGCGCGCCTCGCCTCCATGGGCCTAGACGGCCAGCGCGTCAGCGACGCCGAGACACGCGAGGAGATGAAACGCACGCTCGCCGAAACCGGCTGGGTTGTCTGTCCGCACACCGCCGTCGGCCTCGCCGCAGCCCGCCGCGTGAAGCACGATGGCCCTGTCGTCACGCTGGCCACTGCTCACGCCGCCAAATTCCCTGAAACGGTCCACGAAGTCCTCGGCGTCGACGCGCCGCTGCCGCCCCGCGTACACGCGTTCGCCTCGCGCACTGAAAAGTTCGACACCGGCCCGATGAGCGCCGACTTCGTGCGCGACCGCATCCTCTCGATCGCCGCGAAATCCTGATGGATCGTAGACACGTCATCACGCTCCCCAACGGCGCACGCATCGTGTTCGATGCGATGCCAGGCCTGCGTACGGCCTCCGTCGGCGTCTATCTCGGCGCAGGCGCGCGCCACGAGTCCGCCGACCGAAACGGCCTCGCGCACTTCCTCGAACACATGGCCTTCAAGGGCGCCGGCGGCCTCAGCGCCCGGGCCATCGCCGAAGCGGTCGAAGCGCGCGGCGCGTCGATGAACGCCGCGACCGACTACGAGCGCACCAGCTATTTCGTCCGCTGCCTCTCCGCCGATGCGCCGCAGATGCTGGACATCGCGCTGTCGCTGGTGTTCGCCACCGACTTGCCGCTCGAAGAGATCGAACGCGAGAAATTCGTTGTCCTGCAGGAAATCGGTGAAGCCGCTGACCAGCCCGACGATCTCGTGATGGAGCTCGCCCAGGCCGCCAGCTTCCCCGACCATCCGCTCGGCCGCCCCATCCTCGGCGTCGAAGCAACGCTGAAGCCGATCACCCGCGACGACCTGATCAGCTTCGCCGCCAACGCCTACGTCCCGCGGCGCACCGTCATCTCCGTAGCTGGCGCGTTCGACCAGGCCGCGGTCGAAGCCGTCGCCCGCCGCTGGCTGGATCCGCGTCCCGCCTTGCCCGCGCCCATCTCCACCGCCCCAGCTGCGCCGCGCCGCCACGCCGCCACCGTCTCGCGCAAGCTCGAACAGACCCACCTCGTGCTTGCGCATCCCGCACCCCACGCCCAGTCGGACGAGCGTTTCGCCGCCCGTATCTTCGCCGAGATCTTCGGCGGCGGCATGGCCTCGCGCCTCTTCCAGGACGTGCGCGAGAGCAGGGGCCTCGCCTACACGATCGACGCCTCCGCCGAACAGTATAGCGACGCCGGCCGCATCTCCGTCTTCGCCGGCTGCGCACCCGGAGACGCCGCTGAAGTCGTGCAGATCACCCGCGCGATCTGGTCCGACATGGCGGCGGCAGGCCCCACCGAAGCCGAACTCTCCCGCGCCCGCGCCATCGCCGCGACCAGCTATGCCATGGCCGCCGAAGCGCCCTCCGCCCGCGCCGGCGGCGCGGCCTACGAACTCCTCGCTTTCGACCGCCTCGTTCCCATCGAGGAAGTGCTGCGGCGCATTGACTCAGTGACATCGGAAGACGTGCGCCGTGTCGCCGCGAACGCATTAGCCGCGCCGCCCATCGCTGCCGCTGTCGGCCCCAAGGCTGGACTTGCCGCCGCCGAGAGGTTTGTCTCGCAGGCAACCTGAATCGATCATTCCATCAACGGGACGATGCACCAGTTCTCAGCCAACAGCGCAGGCGCCTCCGCACGCGCGGCCCTCTGGTCGTGGCATGCGGGCGATGGAGTCCTCATCATCCGCGCCGATCCGGGCAATCCGCTCGCCAGCCTCGATGGCCGATGGACTCTCCAGGCGCTGCTGGAACAGTTCGATGGTCTGGCGCGCATGCGCATCGCCACCCCGCTGAAGTCCGGCCGTCCCGGCGACCCCGTCGACATCCGCGTCACGCTACTGAACGGCGCCCCCGCGCATTTCTTCGGCGCCTTCCACGATCTCGGAGTCGCGCGCGGCCTGATCGTCTCAGCCGCGGCCAGCGAGCGCCGCGTGCATGGCGAGAGCAATGTCGAACCCGTCTTTCAGCCCATCCGCCGCCTCGACACGCTGGACGTCGCCGGCTTCGAGGCGCTCGCCCGCTTCCGCACGCCCGACGGCAAGCTCGTAGGCGCAGATACGCTGGTCGGCCTCGGCGCAGACACGGACTGGACCGCCATCGCGCCCGTGATGCTGGCCCAATCGGCTGCGACACTGGCTGCGTTGCGTAGCGAGGGTCGTAACGTCTTCATGCAGGTGAACCTCTCCGCCGCCGAAATCGCGCGGCCCGAACTGGTCGAAGAAGTTGCCGCCATCATTCGCGACGCAGACCTGCCGCACGGCGTCCTGCGCGTTGAACTCACGGAGCAGGCCGCCCTCCGCGACTTCGAAGGCGCTCTGGGCGCGCTCGCCGCCTTCCGCGCCGCCGGCGCCGGCATCGTGCTCGACGATTTTGGCGCCGGTCATTCCTCCTTCGCCTGGCTCGCCGAAATCCCGGCTGACGGCGTGAAGCTCGATCCTAAGCTCTGCCGCATGATCGGCCAGCCGCGCGCCTGTCGCATCGTCACCGCGCTCGCCGGCCTCATCCGCGGCCTTGGCATGACGGTCACCGCCGAAGGCATCGAGGACAAGGTCGTCGCCGGCGAACTCCACGCTATCGGCTGCGACTTCGTCCAGGGCTACGCCTACGACATGCCCCTCCGTCTGCAGGACATCA
>CAIKXW010000453.1 GCA_903831485.1 uncultured Alphaproteobacteria bacterium
GAACAGGCGCTTGTCGACCTGCGCGCCGCCGGCGCGGAGCTGGTGGACATCAAGCAACCGCCGGACCAGCAGGCGATCGGCGCGCATACTGGAATCATTATGCAGACCGAGTTCAAGGCCGGGATTGCAAGCTATCTCGCGACAGCGGCGCCTGCCGTGAAGGTCCGCACGCTCGCAGACCTGATCGCGTTCAACAAGGAGAGCGCTGCGCGAGAGATGCCGCTGTTCGGTCAGGAGATCTTCGAGCTGGCAGAGGCCAGGACCGGACTCGACGATCCGAAATACATCGAAGCGCTCGCCGCCGGAAAACGCCTTGCCAGCGAAGGCATCGACGGCGCGCTGGCGGCCGACAAGCTCGACGCCATCATCGCCATAACCGGCGGACCCTCAGCGTTCAGCGATCCGGCCGGCGTCGCGCGCGGCGCCGCCATCAATGTGGCGACCATCCTGCCGGCGCTGTCGGGCTATCCGCACCTCACCGTCCCGATGGGTCTCGCCAATGGCTTGCCCGTTGGCATCTCCTTCATCGGCCCGGCCTGGAGCGATGCGGAGCTGCTGGCCATGGGCTATGCCTATGAGCAGGCGACGATGCGCCGCGTGCCGCCGACCTATGTGCGGTCGCTGAGCCTGACGCCGGAAACCGCGCGGGCCCTGGCGCCGGCACAGTGACGCGCCGCCGGTCGTGTCACTTCACGATCGGCAGCACGATGTAGGAAGGCTCGGACCGCGAGTGCTTCACCTGGTTGTTGGCGATCACGCCGTCCTTCTCGAAGGCGTTGCGGCCGCCCGTGTTGAGGTTGCGGGAATACTTCGGGAATGATGACGACGTCACCTCGACCCGGATGCGGTGACCCGGCAGGAATGTGTTGGCCGTCGTCATCGGGGTGAAGTCCAGCTTGTAGGTCTTCCCCTTCTCCATGAAGACTTCGCGGTCATAGCCTTCGCGGAAGCGGGCGCGCAGGATGGTGTCGTCGAGAATGTACGCCGTGCCGTCTGGGGCGACATCGACGAGCTTCACGGCGAAATCGGTGTCTTTCGCGTCGGACGAAACACTGAGGATGGCGTCCACGAAGCCTGCAATGGTGACCGGCGTCGTCAGCGGATCGGATGTGTAGACCAGAACATCGTGGCGCGCCGCCACGGGCCGCTGGTCGAACGCGCCCGGCACGACGACGCCGCCATTGCAGCAGTCACCGCCGCCGATCGTCTGCACCGGGTTCTTCGGATCATAGGCGAAGCTGTCGGCGGGTTCGTTGCCTGGCGCGGTGAAGGACAGTTTCCCATCGCCGAACATGGAGTTCGCACGCCCGCCCGAGCGCAGGTAGAGCTTCGTCTCCGCGACACCCTTCGGGGGCCATTGCGTCGCCGTCTTCCACTGATTGTCGCCCATCGAGAAGTAGCGGATTTTCGGCGTTGTCGCGGGGAAGGCTTCGGGTTGGGTCTTGAGGAAACGGTCGAAGAATTTCCAGACCTCGCCATTCACATCCATGGTCGCATCGCCGAGCTGGCGATCGCCCGACTTGAAGTTGGGACCGAGGGCCGCAAAGGCGCAGTGCACGCTGGGGCCGACGATAGCGTACTGGTTGTCACGCGTTTCGGCGTCTACGCCGGTCTTGGTGGCGTGATCGTACAAGGCGAGGTTCGGCCCGATCGAGACATCGTACCAGGAATTGTACCACAGCGCAGGCACGCCCCACTTTTCATTGTCGTGGTAGAGGCCGCCCTTGTACCAGTCCGGATCGTCGGGCTTGTCGCGCGCGATGAGCTGCTCGTTCGTACCGGCGGGTTCGCCAAGCGCAGTGAGCATCTCGGCATAGGGCAGATGCCACACATGCTTCGCCCATGTCACATCCGGCTTCTTCGGATTGAGGTCGGAGTATTGCGAGAGGTACTGGCGCGTCTTGGGGGCCAGGTCCTCGGGGATCTGGGCTCGCAGCGGATTGTCGACGCCATAGAGCCAGATCGAGAAGAGCGTGCGTGGGACACCGCCGCGATACCAGTTGCCCTGCTCGTGGAACTCGCCGACGCGGCCGATACCTGCGCCGGACGCCATGGGGACCATTGCAGCATGAGCCGGATGGTTGGTCGCCGCGAGCTGCAGCTGCCACTCGGCCGTGGAGGAACAGCCGTAGGTGCCGACCTTCTTGTTCGACCAGCTCTGGTCTGCGATCCAGGTCAGCGCGTCATAGCCATCCGTGCGCGGGTAGCCGAGGATCTCGAACTTGCCTTCAGAGAAATAGCGGCC
>CAIKXW010000454.1 GCA_903831485.1 uncultured Alphaproteobacteria bacterium
GGGTCAGAATTTAACCCTAGCCGGTTGCGGTCCTCGGACCCGTACTCCGCCAGACCGGCCTATGGGGAGAGTTGGGATGCCTAGATCACACGATCGGGTTCGGGCGCTTCTGATAGCTTCGGGAGAGGCCGTACGCGCTGCATTCAAGGCCGCCGAATCCAAACACATCGAGGCCGTCCTGCATCCGCTGCGCCAACCAACGGACCTGGCGGAAACGGCGTCTGGCTTCGACGTGGTTCTGATCGACGTGGATAACGCGACGGATTTGCAGCTAGTGCGCGAGGTGTCCGCACTTCCGGACGCTCCTGCCGTCATCGCCATTGCGAGCCGGGGTTTTTCAGGAAAGCCCCTGGAGTATGTGCTGGTGATGGCGGAAGTCCGCGGCGCGTCTGCGACGTTGGCCGGCGCAGTCGACACAGTCGAGTTAAGGCACGCCATCCAGGCGGCCGCGTCGCGACGGCAGTCCTCAGCCGGGCCGGCGCGCAGAATCGCCTGATCAGGCCGCCTGCAGCAGGCCCTTTTCCTCGAGCAGCTGTTTCAGCTCGCCTGACTGGAACATCTCCTTGGTGATGTCGCAGCCGCCGAGGAACTCGCCCTTCACATAGAGCTGGGGAATGGTCGGCCAGTTGGAGAAGTCCTTGATGCCCTGGCGCAGGTCGGCATCCTCCAGGATGTTGGCGGTCTCGTAGCGGACGCCGAGGTGATCCAGGATCGAGATCACGGTCGCCGAGAAGCCGCACTGCGGGAAGGTCGGCGTCCCCTTCATGAAGAGAAACACCGGGCTGGCGTCGATCAGGCCCTGGATGCGTGCGTTGACGTCGCTCATGGCGAAAACCCCGGAAAGCTGGCTGTACAGGCTTCAGCTAAGGCCGGATCAGCCGCTAATCAAGCCGCCGCCGCCGCAGTTGTTCACAGCCCAGGCATTCTCTTCCAGGTGCGTGATCTTGCTCGTCGTCGTGATGACGCGGTGCGCGCCGCCCTCTTTGAGGGCCCAGCAGAGCGACTCCCCGTGTGTCATGGGCGTCGCGGCCCGGTCAGGGCTCCAGCCCATCACCGCGCGGGCCAGCCGCCAGGTCGTCCCCGCGCTGACCGGCAGGGGAAAGCGCGGATTGGCCGTCGTCATGACCTCGATGCCGACCAGCTCCCCGGCTGCCCGCAGGCGGTACAGCCGTTCCTTGGCGGCGCTTTTCAGCCCCGCATGGACCGGCGCCATGAAATGCGTGAACTCGCCCGTGCGCATTGCCGCTTCCAGCTCAGCCCCGCGTCCGCAGACGCCGACCGAGACCACGCGCCCTTCGCGCCGCAGGTCGGCCAGCATACGCAGCAACTTGTCGGTCAGCTCGTTCTCCGCCGGTCCGTGCAGGTAGAGACAATCGATCCGCGCCCGCCGCAGTCGCTTCAGCGACCCGTCGACCGAGCGTCGCACCGCGTCCGGCGTGAAATCCCGGTCTCGGCGCTTGATGCCAGACGCCTGAAGGCCAACCTTGGTCGTCACGATCGGATCGTAGGGCGGCAACCGCGCCAGAGCCTCTCCCAGCCGCCGCTCCGCTTCCCCTGCGCCATAGGATGGACCCGTGTCGAACATTCGGATGCCGAGCGCATAGGCGTGCATGATCATCTGCACGGTCGCCTCGGGCCGGATCAGCGCAGTTCCATGCGGCCCGCTCACCCCGAAGCCGAGGCGACGCGCTCCATGCGGAATGCCAGACCCGTGCGCCACGCTGGTTCCAGTTCAGCCGGGTGCGCGCGTCTGCAGGGCGAGGGCGTGAAGCTGCCCGCCCATGCGGCCCTTCAGGGCCGCGTAGACCATCTGGTGCTGGGCTACCCGGGACTTGCCGCGGAACTGTTCGGAGACGATCTCCGCGCTCCAGTGATCATTGTCTCCGGCGAGGTCCTTGAGCGTGATCTGCGCGTCCGGGAACGCGTCCCGCAGATAGGCTTCGAGCGCAGTCCGCTCCATCGCCATGATCGACGTCCTTCCCTCAATCGCCAGCCTTCCGGCGTGCCGGCAGCCAGAACTTGTCCCGCGCTGGTTCTAGAGAGATGGTGCGCCGACACAATAGTGACAAACAGCATCAGCGAGGCCGCTTGGGCGCCGTGGGAGCAGGGCAACACCGGCCAGAGATTTTAGAACCATTCCGAACGCGCGTGATTGCAGCTGCCTCCGCGCGAAGGATCAGCCCGCGCCCTTCATGTAGTTAGGCAGCCAGCCCTCGTGCGCGGCGCGGAGGGTGGAGAGGGGGATAGACACATCCGTACCATCCTCAACGCCGTCGTCGAACTTGATTGTTACTGCGTCTCCCCCGAACGCGCCTTGCCAATGGACTGTGCCTTCTGCGGGCTGAAGGTCGTTTGCAATCCGGTCGGCGTGCTTGGGATCGACCGCGAGCAAATACCGCGCCTGCGTTTCGCCGAACCGCAGCGCGACACTAGTTGCGCCCTGCCGTGTCGGCGGATCGATCGTGACGCCGACGCCGCCCGCCATCGCCATCTCCGCTGCGGCACAGACAACGCCGCCGTCGGACACGTCATGCACCGCGTGCACCAGCCCCTCGCGAACCAGGTGCCGCACAAACGCTGCGTTACGCTTCTCGAGTTCAAGATCGACCGGCGGCGCTGCTCCCGCGGCTTGGCCATCAAGGCCCAGGACCACCCGTGCATAGAGCGAGGCGCCGAGGTTGCCGGTGGCGTCCATCTCTGGTCCACGCACCAGAAGGAGCGCATCCCCCGGCTGCGCTCCCTTCAACGTCGCAACATGATCGAGATTCTCGATCAACCCGATCCCGCCCACCACCGGCGTCGGCGGAATCCCGACGCCATCCGTCTCGTTGTAGAGCGACACGTTCCCGCTCACGACCGGGAACTCCAGAACGCGGCACGCTTCCGCCATGCCCTCGATCGCCTTCACGATCACGCCCATCGTGTCGGGCTTTTCGGGGTTGCCGAAATTGAGGTTGTCGGTGATCGCGATCGGCGTCGCGCCAACCGCGCTCAGATTGCGATACGCCTCCGCCACCGCCTGCTTGCCGCCCTCATAGGGATCGGCCGCCACATAGTGCGGGTTGCAGTCCGAGCAGATCGCGAGGCCCTTGTTTGTGCCGTGAATGCGCACGATGGCCGCATCCCCGCCCGACTGCGAGCTATCAATCGTATCGCCCATCACATGGCGATCATACTGCTCCCAGATCCAGCGCTTGCTCGCCATGTCCGGCGACGACATCAGCTTCAGCAGAACCTCGCCATAGTCCGCAGGCTCGGGATACTTCGAGATATCGAGCGCCGGCGCAGGCTTGGGCGGATTCCACGGCCGGTCATAGTTCGGCGCGTCCTGTGACAGCGGCGGCACCGGAATATCGCACACCACCTGGCCCTGCTGCTTCAGCACCAGCCGGCCCGTATTCGTCGTGTAGCCGATCACTTCCGCATCGAGATCCCACTTGTCGAAGATCTTCTTCGCGTCTGCCTCCTTGCCCGGCTTCAGCACCATGAGCATCCGCTCTTGGCTTTCCGACAGCATGATCTCGTAAGCCGTCATGCCCGTCTCGCGCTGGGGCACCTTGTCCATGTCCATCTCGACACCGACGCCGCCCTTGTCCGCGATCTCCACAGACGATGATGTAAGCCCAGCCGCCCCCATGTCCTGAATGGATTGAATCCAGTCCGTCGCCATCAGCTCGAGGCATGCTTCAATGAGAAGCTTCTCGGTGAACGGATCGCCCACCTGCACGGTCGGCCGCTTCTCCTCGTCGCCCTCGGAGAATTCCGCAGACGCCATCGTCGCGCCATGGATGCCGTCGCGCCCGGTCTTCGACCCCACATAGAAGATCGCATTCCCCGGCTCGGCGCCGCGCGAGTAGAAGATCTTGTCCGTGTCCGCGAGGCCCACCGCCATCGCGTTGACGAGGATGTTGCCGTTGTATCCCTTATGGAACTGCGTCTCGCCCGCCACCGTCGGCACGCCCACACAGTTTCCGTATCCGCCAATGCCGCCAACCACACCGGCGACCAGCGAGCGCGTCTTCGGATGCGAGGGATCGCCAAAGCGCAACGCATTCACCAGCGCGATCGGCCGCGCCCCCATCGTGAACACATCGCGCAGGATGCCGCCCACGCCGGTTGCCGCGCCCTGATAGGGCTCGATGTAGGAGGGGTGATTGTGCGACTCCATCTTGAAGATGCACGCCTGCCCGTCGCCGATGTCGACGACGCCCGCATTCTCGCCCGGCCCCTGGATCACGCGCGGACCCTTGGTTGGAAACTTGCCCAGATGGCGCCGCGTGGATTTGTAGGAGCAATGCTCCGACCACATCACCGAGAAGATGCCGAGTTCCACCTTGTTCGGCGCGCGCCCCAGCCGGTCGAGCAGGATGGCGTACTCATCCGCCTTGATGCCTTGGGCGGCCGCATCGGCTGCGGTCTGGTCCTTGAGGAGCGGGGAAAGGTCGATCATCACTATCCTCAGTTCGCCAGCACAACGCCGTCGCAGGTCTTCGCGAGCAATTCCAGAACGGCCATCATCAGGTCGACGCCATCCTGCGGCGCGCCTGCGGGCTCCAGCGTAACGTTGACCGTCACGCCAAACTCTGCCGGATCACGTTCGTCCCCTGCGGCGGCAAGCTCCTCGGCCAGCGCTTCCTGCAGGTCCTCATCGAGGTCGGCCTCGACCATCACATTGATCAGCCAGCCCCGCCCGGAGAAGGTGTGGATCGGCGTCCCTTTGTAATCCGCACGCCTCCATTCGCCCGCCCGCGGCAGGTCTCCCGGCAGCCTCGGCGCCCGGCGACAGGCGACTCTCTGGTCGATGCTCATCGATCGGCTCTCGTTCAGGCTCCGCTACCCGCATAGTTCGGGTCATTTACGCGAGCGGCGTGATTCTGCAATGTGGCGCGGCCAACTTGGCCGGAAACGTTGTTTTCGGGCCCGTTATTCGCCCGTCGGATGGACAATGCCGCGCATCACCGCAGAACACGGCGACATCACCCACGCAAACGTCGACATCATCGTCAACGCCGCGAATTCATCGCTTCTGGGCGGCGGCGGCGTTGATGGCGCGATCCATCGCGCGGCGGGTCCCGGTCTTCTTGCCGAATGCCGCAAGATCGGCGGCTGTCCCACGGGCGCGGCGCGCATCACCGGCGCCTACAATCTCCCACACCTCCATGTCATCCACACCGTCGGCCCCGTCTGGCGCGGTGGCGGCGCGGGCGAGGCCGCGCTGCTGGCCACCTGCTATCGCAACTCACTCCATCTCGCCCGCGATCACGCTGCGCGCTCCATCGCCTTTCCCGCCATCTCGACAGGCGTCTATGGCTATCCGAAGGAGGCGGCTGCAGAGATCGCAGTCGCCACAGTCCGCGAATTCCTTGAGCCGCAAACCGAAAGCATCGACGTCCTCTTCTGCTGCTTCGATCGCGCAACGCTTGCGATCTATCGCGAGATGTTAGCCGCGCCAGAGGCATGAGTTTGGGGGAAAACTGTTGTCCGTGCTTGGGGGAAACTGAACGACGAACTCCAACCCCATCAACAACCTCTGCCAGGAATCTGGGGGAAACATTGGCGCCAAATCGGCGGGGGTATTTGCGGCCGTATAATCGGCCGCATGACCGTCGCGCAAAACCCCGACGCATATGCCCAAGGTGAGGCCCCAAGCTGGGCCCGGCCTCTCCATGCATTTGTCGCGTGGCTCGTCGCGATGCTCGACGACATCACCCGCTTCAAGCGCATCCGCCACACACACCGCTTCAGGCAAGACTGGCGCGACAATTGGGATGGCTTGCGCGAATCCGAATGGCATCGCGACCAGCTGATCGCGCCCGCGGGCTATGGCGGTCCATGCCGCGGTACGCCGTTCGACATGAACCGCCGCTTCCTTTCGCTCGCACACTGGGCCGCTGATCCTGAAGCAATCATCCGCGCGCGGTTCAGGCGCGTTTCAAGCAATACCGCTGCAGCCCATGGTTCGACAGGCGCGCTTCGCGCTGTTCACCATGAGGCAGCAAGCGTTGTTGCGTTGAAGAACGACGATAGCAGAGTAGCCCTCATGGTGAGCAGCGACCGTAGGGAGCGCCCGTCGAACCACGAGGGCGGGCTCACCAATGCTCGCGGGCCGCCTTGTTTCGCAAACTACAAGCCGTGAAACCTCAGCGCGCCCGCGCGACTGAGAACGTTCCCGCGCGCCCGCTCTCAGCCGCCCGCCTTCACCAGCGCATCGCGCTCCGCCGCCGTCAGGTGCCGCCACTTGCCCTCCGGCAGGTCGCCCAGCAGCAGCGGCCCGATGCGCACACGGATGAGATCCGTGACCTCCAGCTCGACAAGCTCGCACATGCGCCTGATCTGCCGGTTGCGGCCCTCGTTCAGCACGAAGCGCAAGACCTGCACGTCCTGAAGCGTCACCTTCGCCGGCTTCAACTTGCGTCCATCCAGCTCCAGCCCGTGGCGCAGCTTCTGAACCTTCTCGCGCGTGACCTTGCCGGCCACGGTCACGACATACTCCTTGTCGACCTCGGACTCTGGTCCGATGATCGCCTTGGCCAGCACGCCGTCTTCCGACAACATCAGAAGCCCGCGCGAATCCTGGTCGAGCCGGCCCAGCGGCGGCAGGCTCGCACGCGAGGAGGGAACCGAGCCGCTTCCCGCCTGCCGCTCGGAAGTCAGCAAGCGCGCCGCCGGCGTCTGTCCCGGGTCGGGCTGGGCCGACACCACGCCCACCGGCTTGTGGATCATCACCGAGATCTGCGCCTCAAGCCCCAGCTCGGCGCGATCATTCAACACCAGCGTCTGCCCCGCAGAAATCTTCCGCCCCGCATCGCTCACACGCTCGCCATCGATCAGCACCGCGCCGGCAGCGATCAGTTCATCCGCCTCGCGGCGCGAGCACACGCCGGATTGCGCCAGCCACTTGTTCACGCGCACCGGCTCCGCGCCGCCATATGTTCCCGACCAGCTCACCTTAGCTCGTCTGCTCCCGGCCACGCGCCATCGCACCCTTGCGTGATTCTTCCGCCGCTTCCGGCGTTACCGCAGAATTGTTGGCGGAGCCGCGCGCGATCTCCATCTTCAGCGCCTCGGGCAGGGGCAGTGCGAGGCCATCGTCGATCATCGCCTTCATCCGCTTCAGCAGCCCTCCCTCGACGCCTGCCATTTCCGCAGCCAGCTTCTTTGCGGCCGGCAGCAGCGCTTCGGGCGCATAGACCCGGTTCACAAGGCCCCAGCGCTCGGCTGTCTCCACATCGAGATAGTTGCCCGTCAGCGACAGTTCTTTCGCGCGGCTCGCTCCGATGATGCGCGGCAGCTTCTGCGACAGGCCCCACACCGGCATCAGCCCAACCCGGCTGTGCGTGTCAGCGAACTTCGCCTCGGTGGAGGCGAGCAGCACGTCGCACATCAGCGCCAGTTCAAAGCCGCCGGTGATGGCGAACCCATTGATCGCGCCGATCACCGGCCAGGGGCAGCTCGCAAATGCCGCTGCCAGATCCATGTCCGCATTGGCCTGCGATCCGACGCCGAGCGAAAAGCCCTTCTGCCCGGCCTCCTTCAGGTCCACGCCCGCCGAGAAGGCCCGGCCATTTCCCGTCAGCACGATAGCCCGAACATCGTTGCTGGCCGACATCTCGCGGATGGTCCGGACGATGTCGACGCGCAGCTGCACCGACAAGGCGTTGAGCTGTTTCGCGCGGTTCAGCGTCAGCACGGCGACCGGTCCATCGCGCTCGACCAGCAGCAGCGGTTCGGCAGTGTCGCTCATGGTCTCTCCTCAGTCCTTCGGATCAATCTCGGGCGCGCCGCCCAGCGATCGCACAATCTCGGCGAGCGACGCCACGCAGTAATCGACAGCTTCCTTGTTCCGGCCGCGCGCCACCAGATTGGCGCCGAACTCGACCTCCGCGCCCTTCAGCCGCATGAAGGGATACGAGCCAAGGCTCGCCTCGGGCGTCGCCTTCGCCAGTTCGCCCAGTGGCCCCGCCAGATCGCCCTCGCGCACGCCCGCCGCTCGGACCGTCCGCGAATGGACAATGGACCCGCCCACAATGCGCCGTCCGACATCCTGCAACATCCCACGCATCACGGAGGGAACGCCCGCCATCACGAACACATTTTCCAGCTGGAATCCCGGCGCGACCGAGACCGGGTTTGCAATGAGGTCGGCCCCGTCCGGAATCCGCGCCATCCGCAGCCGGCCCTCATTCATCTCCTGTCCGCGCGCCTCATACCAGGGCCGCATCAGCGCCAGCGCGTCCTCCCGCACGTCGATCGACCGTCCGAAAGCTGCAGCAACCGCGTCCGCCGTGATGTCATCATGCGTCGGGCCGATGCCGCCGGTGGTAAACACATAGTTATGCGCGCCACGCAGTTCGTTGATCGTCGCGACGATGGTCTCATGCACATCCGGGATCATCCGGGCCTCGCGAATTTCGACGCCCAGGGGGCCAAGAAATTCCGCGATCGTCCGCAGATTTGTGTCCTGCGTCCTGCCCGAGAGCAGTTCGTCCCCGATGAGGATAACGGCGGCCGTCACGATGCTGGTCATGTCTTGGCGTTTACGGCGCGTTAGCGGTCCCGTCCAGATCGTTGCCGACAGGTAAACGCGAAACGCCAGATTACAGGCAAAACACGTGTTCCATGAAGGATGAAGTTAAGTCTGATGCGCGATGGTGTCCGCTGGGAATTCCGGTGGGGACACCAATGCAGCCGCTCAGGCGTCTTAAATCTGCGCGCAGCGGCAACGTGATGATCGAGTTCGCGTTGCTTGCGCCCGTGTTCTTCATGCTGGTGATTGGCCTGATTGAGTTCGTGCTCTTCCAGTACAAGACCTACGCACTCAATCACGTTGTCTACGAAGCCACGCGCAACTTGCAGACAGGCGAGGTGCAGACCGCGTCCAACATGGAAGCCGCCTTCAGGCAGGAGGCCTGCGACAAGGCCGGCGTGCTGATCGATTGCAACGCGATCGTGTTCGACGTGCGCGCCTTCGACAATCTCAGCGACGTTACCTATCCGCCGCCAACCTTCGACGAAGATGGACTGCCCGACAACTTCGTGTTCGAGCCCGGCGGCCCGAACGAATACTCCGTCGTGCGCGCCTCGCTCCAGCACCAGTTCATCACGCCCTTCATGGACGAGCTGTTTCAGATTGGCCCCGACCTTCCGGCGATCGTGAACGCATTCACCATCGTCAAGAACGAGCCGTGGGATTGATCCATGCAAAAGCTCATCCCATTCATCCGACTGTTCAAGGATCGCCGCGGCGTTGCGGCGGCCGAATTCGCGCTCATCGCGCCTGCGCTGATCTTCCTGATCATGGGCGTGTTCGAGATGTCCTTCCGCTTCCGCGCCAGCGAAGAGGCGACGCGCTACGTCCACCAGGTCGCAGACATCATCTCGCGCGAGACCGAGCTCACGGAAGGCGACATCGAGGAACTGTACGAAGCCTCCATCTTCATGATGAAGCCGCTCGATACGACGGAAGACCTCGACCTCGATGTCTCTTCGGTCGGCTTCGAGGGCGTCGACGCCGAGCCCGCAATCCTCTGGCGCCGCGTCGCAGGCACGGAAGTCGCCTTCAGCCTCCCCGATACGCAGGGCATGGGCATCCAGGACGAGACCGTGATCCGCGTCGGCGTTCGCTACAACTACCAGAGCGTCCTCACCGAGCTTTTCGGGGGCGGCTCCATGGCGATCGAGAAGTCCGCCTACGCGCGGCCGCGCATCGAGCGAAAGGTTGCGCTTGACGGCAGCACTGATGACGGCGGCGCGACGGCTTATCTCGGCAGTTGATGGGTTTGGGACGGCGTCCGCACCTTGCGGTCGCCAGGAAACGGAAGCGGATCATGTTCGGTTCGATAAACAAGTTCGCAAAGAACCGCAGCGGCGCTTTCGCCATGCAGTTTGCGCTGATGGTTGTGCCGCTGTGCGCCTGCACGGGCCTGGCAATCGACGGCGGCCGGGCCTTCCTCGCCCGCTTCGAACTGGCCTCGGCGCTGGACGCCGCAGCCCTGGCCGTGGGCTCGATCCCGGAGGATCAGGAAGCCGACCTCGACGCGGTTGCGCGCAAGTTCGTCGAGATGAACTTCAAGACCGAGCACGACGATCCCATCGCACTCGAACTGGTCGATATGGGTGGCGAGGATGAGGCGCTCATGCTGCGCGGCTCGGTCCGGATCAACACCTTCTTCATGCCGATCATTGGCCAGCCCTACGTCGACGTTGAAGCCGAAAGCGAAGTCCGCCGGGGCGGCGCCAATGTGGAAGTCACGCTTGCGCTGGACGTCACCGGCTCGATGGCAGGGTCGCGTATCATCGCAGCCCAGTCGGCGGCGAAACTCCTTATCGACGAAGTTGTCAGCACGGCGCAGACCCCGTTCTATTCGAAAGTGGCCGTGGTTCCATGGTCGCAGAGCGTCAACATCGCTAACGGCTCGGGTGACTTCGTCACATCGACCGCCCTCGCGGAGCTTCGTGGCGACATCCGCGCCGCCACGAACATCTCGGACGTGAACTGGCGCAATGGCGCGACAACGACCAAGACGATTTCCTCTGCGGGATGGCGCACCAATTCCGGCCGGGCCATTTCCGGCGTCGCGTGGCAGAATGGCGCGACGCTGACGACGGTGAACGGGATCACGAAAACCAACAGCAACACACGCATCCGTATCCAGACCTCGGCGAACACCGGCTTTGCCAACAACGACACGGTGATCATCACCGGCGCGAACGGCAGCTACACAGGCCTGAACGGCAACATGTACAAGGTGGTCGGCAAAACGACGTCTTCGCCATGGTACTTCTGGCTGCAGAATGTCGGCACATCGAC
>CAIKXW010000455.1 GCA_903831485.1 uncultured Alphaproteobacteria bacterium
CAGGGCATGTGGACCAATTCGAGCATCACCACGCTGGAGCGCAACAACGCGTCCCTCCCCCTCTTCCTGAATCCCGAACAGGTGGCCGGCATGGAAGGCCAGCGGCTGCAACAGGAAGTCTCTCAGAACAGCCGTACCAATCCGGATGAAGGCGCGCCTGCGGCCGGCGGCGCGATCGGGGGCTACAACGCCTTCTGGCTGGACCGCGGGATGAAGGTGGGCGTCGTCAACGGTACAGCGCGTTCGTCCTGGATTATCGAACCGGCCAATGGAAAGATGCCGTTCTCCGACGCAGGCCGGAAGCGGATCGCCGAGATCATGAAGACCCGCAATGAGGACGGGCCGGAAGGCATGAACCCCGCCGACCGCTGCCTTGTCGGCTCACGCGGCTCGGGCGGGCCGCCCATGCTGAACAATATCTATAACAACACGTACCAGATCGTGCAGACGACCGACCATGTGATGATTGATGTCGAGATGATGCACGACGCACGCATCGTTCGCCTGAATCAACAGCACAAGCCGGCGCCCGTCTCGCAATGGCTGGGCGACAGCGTGGGGCGCTGGGAAGGCGACACGCTGGTCATCGTGACAAAGAACTGGAATCGCTGGCACGGCGATTACGAGCCGGTCTTCCTGTCCGAGCAGGCGAGCGTCACCGAGCGCTTCACGCGCACGGGCGTGGACGAACTGACCTACGCCTTCGAGATCGACGATCCGGGTTTCTACACGCAGACGTGGAAGGGCGAGATGATCTTCACGACGTCGAGCGGGCCGGTCTATGAGTTCGCGTGCCACGAGGGCAACCATGCGCTGCACGGCATCCTGCAGGGCGCGCGCATTCTGGAGATGAAGGCGAAGCCGTAGCTTCGCCTACTTCACATACGCCCGCACGACTCCCTCGAGAAACTGCTGGCCCTGGTAAAGCGACTGCACGCGCAGCTTCTCGTTGAGGCCGTGCGCGTTGGTCTCGCCGCTCTTGGCGAACATGCCGCTGAGGCCGTAGGTCGGAATGCCGGCATTCATCAGAAAGCGGCCGTCGGTTGCGCCCACGGTCATCAGCGGCGCGATTGGAACATCAGGCCAGATCCTTGCCGCCTGCGCTTTGATCGGGCCCATGATCTCGTCGGTCAGCGGCGGCGGGGAGGAGCCGTCGCGGCGGCGCACGATCGCGACCTTGACCTCCGGATCGTTGATCGCGCGTTCGAGGGTTTCCTGCACCTGCTCCGGCGTCGTGCCCTGCATCACGCGGCAGGACAGCGTCACGGTCGCGCGCTGCGGCAGCGCATTTGGCGCGTGTCCCGCCTCGAGTTGTGTCGCGACACAGGTGGTGTGAAGCGCCGCGTTGTAGGTGGGATCAGCCATCAGCACACGCAGCGCAGCCGCGTCTTCGGGAAAGCGCGCCAGGATCGACATCGCCGCCCCGACGCCGCCGCCGAGGATAGGCCCCGTGATGCGGAAGTATTCGCGCACGACAGGCGTCAACTCGATCGGAAAGGACAGTTTCGAGACCTTGTCTGCGGCAGCCACAACGCGGTAGATCGCATTGTCCGTTGTGGGGCGCGAGGAGTGCCCGCCCGGATTGGTGACCTCCAGCGTGTAGACCTGGTGAATCTTCTCGCCCGCCTGCACCTGGACGACGAGCGGCCTGCCGTCATCCGACAACAGCCCGCCCGCGCCTTCGTTCAGCGCAAAGGCCACGTCGAACAGGTTGCGGTGGTTGTTGAGAATGTAGTCGATGCCGTTGACGCGATTGGAGGTCTCCTCACCGCAGGTCAGCGCCATGACGATGTCTCGCGAGGGACGGAAGTTCGCTTCCCGCTTGAAGCGGGTCATCAGTTCGAGCCAGACGGCGGCCTGGCCTTTCATGTCCGCCGTGCCGCGACCGAAGAAGAAGCCATTCTCCTCGATCAGCGTGAAGGGATCGCGTTCCCAGTCCTCGCGGCGGGCGTCGACCACGTCGATATGCCCCATCAGCAGGACGCCCTTTTTCGTGGCGCGCGACGAGCGCAACATGGCGACGATGTTGCCATCGTCCGGCCGGTCCGGCGGGATGATCACCTGGAGGTCCTCCGGCGCATACCCCGCCGCCAGCAGCCGTGCTTCGGCGGCGCGCACGACCCTGGTGCACGAGCCTGTCGTGGGCGAGGAATCGATCTCGACCATCTCCTCGAAGATTTCGCGAAGCGCCGCGCGATTCGCCTCGGATGTCTGAGCTGCAGCGGGAAAACTCATCGACGCGGCCACGACAGCCGCAAAAGCCAGTGACGTCTTGCGCACATCAGTCTCCGTTGTGGGGCGGTCAGCCCTGCGGCGCCTGTGTGACGCATTCACGTCCGGCGCACAATGCGCGCTGGCGTCAGCAGTCGATGCCGTGCTTTGCCAGCTGCTCGCGATAGCGGCGAACGGCGCCATGGACATCGTTGATCGCATTAGCAACGGCGGGATCGGCGAAATTCGGGGTCGACCGAATGCGCCCCTTGTCATCGGCGTACAGCAGGCCCCTCTCAATCAGCTGCTTGACCTTACGCCGCACCGTCTCGCGCGGCATGTCGAGCCTGTCGGCCACCTGCAGCATGGTTATCGAGCCGCGCCACTCTTCTGGCGCACGGTCAGTCGTCGAAAGCTCGTGAACCCTGGCCGGGTCGGCCAGGACGGGACGCATGGTGGCCTCGGCGACGCACAGGTATATCGCGATGCTTTCGAGATCAGCCTGCACGAGACTGCGGGTCGAATGGATCACATCAAGCAGGAGCTCGAGCGAAGCATAGGCCTTGGGCCGCAGGTCTTCAGGTATCGACGCCATGCATTGAATCTATAAGGGATCAGACGGTAACGCGAAAGTGCGCCACGCGTCGCAGGGATGCCATCAGACCGGCGTCAGGCCCAGCAAACGCCGGTGAGCATTGCGCCCGAGTCAACCAGCATCCGCGCACCCGAACCATCGAGCGCCGCAACGCCAACTTCGCCGCCGAGTGATGTGTACGCCATGCGGTTGCGCGGCAGGTCGAGGGCGACGCCGATGGCCTCCTTGAGCCCACGCACAAGAATCTGCCGGTCGAGGCGCGTTGCAGGGTCGAACCCCGCGGGCGCGTCCATCGGCGCGCGCGAGACGGTGTTGTCGCCCCTGTCCGTCCAGTAAAGCGTGCGGGAGGCAAGGTCGAGATCGAGGTCGATCGGCTCGGGCAGACGCGAGAACAGGGTAACCATGTCGCGGCGATTCGTGGACGTGGCGCCGCGGGGCGCCTGCATGTCGATGCGCCGGATCAAACCCTGACCCGCATTATCACCGCCCTTCTGCGTGAAATAGACATGGCCACGGCCCGGATCCAGCGCGAGCCCCACGCACCAGCGCGACTGGTCGGCGGCGTCCTGAACCGGATTGCCCGTAACGACCAGCGTCTCGATGTTCGAGCCATCGAGATTGCAGCGCTGCACCGCCATGCCCTCACGGTCGGACCAGTAGAGCTTGGCCGCGGTCTCATCGATCTTGAGCTGCTTGGGCGTGAACGTGCCGCCGGGCGTGACGATCGTTGTCACATTTGCGCCGTCGCGCTCGCAACGCATGATGTAGCCGTCGTCCTTGTCGGCGCGGCCCATGTTCGTCCAGTAGATCTGGCCGGTGGCGGCGTGAACCGCGATGCCGTCATTGACCCCGGTGGGCCGCGACCCATCCTTCGGCGAGTCATCCACCAGCGTCACGGGCGACCCGCCAGCAGCGTCAAGCGTCAGCACTTTCGCCTGGCCGAGGTAGAAAAGCCTTGGCGCCGGGCCAGCCGGAGCGGCCACGCCGCCAAGGCTCTCGCAGCCTGCTAGGACGAATGCTCCGCCAAGTCCGGCCGCCAGCTGCCTGCGGTTCAACGACGTCATGCGCGCCTCGCCCTCTTGTGACAACAGATTAGCGGTTGGCTCACAGGGTGGATAGAGCGCAGCAAGACACGCCCTAGGTTTGCGGCTGCCAGCTGATGCCGAAGACGCTGACCTTCGGTTGCGCGGCGCGCATCGCCGGCAGGTCGGACGCGGGCTCCACGCCATCGCCCACAATCTCTGCCGGCAGCGAATCGGCGCCCGGCGTCAGACGCACGGTGGGCGCGCAGCCTTTCGCTTCAGCGAGCTTGCCGCCCTTCCAGTCGGCGACGAAGCCGCCATAATCCCACTGAAATCCCATCACATCGAATGGTGCGCCATTGGCCGCTTCCACTGCCTCGATGCCATCACCGATCTTCACCCCGCCCGGGCCGGTCCACTGCGACCCAGGTGCGCTGACCATCACGGCGGACAGGTCGGTGCGCTCCTCTTCGTTGCGGAACACCACCTCGATCCGCCGCGCGGGATCATTGGGATAGATCGCCGTGACGTTCATCTGCGCGCCCTCGGGCCCGGCGATCGTTTCGGGAATGACATTCTCCCGGCCGAACACCTCCGCCAGCGTCGCAGGGGTTGCCTCGCGGGTGAACGGAGCGCCACAGCCAAGCACGAACGAGGCGACCGGTGTCCCTGTCCCGGTAGCGCTTTCCGCCGCTGACGCTGGCGTTTCGCCGACATCCACAGCTGGCGTTACGTCAGCCTCGCTGCCACAGCCTGCGGCAAGGAGGCTCCCGCAGATCAAGCTGGCAGCAAGGATAACGCGCATTCTGGCTCCGCCGGTTCGATCCTGAACAGAGTGTGACGGCAATCCTGACGGCGCAAGGTCGCAGGGGCAGCCAGAAAAACTGGTCCGGATACTGAATTTTTGTCCACGCAGGCCAGAGCACGCTTGACCCATCGCCCGGCTCACGCCGAACGTGCCCGCAATGTCGCGTGCCCTCGTTCGTCCATCCGGCGAAATCATAGACCGCCCCCAGCGCGGCAGCCTCTGGATTTGGCCCCTGGCCGCACTGGTCGGGGCGCTGATTGCCATTGCGGTCGTCGTCGTCGTCGGAATCATCGCCTATGCGCAATGGGTTGCGTTTGGCGCAGTTCCGGGCCGCCTTGCCTCCCGGCTGGTCGAACTGGAGTGGTGGCGGCGACTCATCTCACCCCTCGTCGGGGGAGCGATCATTGCACTTCTGCTGAGGCTTGGCATCGCGATCGGATGGGGCTCGGCCCCGCGCGCCTACGGACTCCAGGACATCGTCCAGCATCGCCGGCTGCGCGGCAGCATTCGGTCAACCACGATGACGCTGCGCGATGGATTCCTTTCGATCCTGATCGCCATCGTGTCGCTTGGCTGGGGCGGCAGCGCCGGACGCGAGGAGCCCGCGGCACATCTTGGGGCGACGATCGCCGTTCTGCATGGCCGCCTTCTCGGCCTCGACGTCGCCTCGCGGCGCACGCTGGTCGGCATGGGCGTTGCGGCGGCGATCGCGGCCGTGATGCATGCGCCGATTGCAGGCGTGTTCCTGGCGCGCGAGTTGATCCTGCGCCGCCAGCGCATCTCGTCGCTTGGGCCGGTCGCGGTGGCGTCGGTCGCTGGCTGGCTCGTCTCGGTTTGGCTGCTCAATGGACGCGCTCTGATTTCCGTGCCGCTGGTCGAAAATGTTCCAGCGATCGCGCACCTTGCGGCTCTGGTCGGACTGCCCGTGCTGATTGGCTTTGCCTTTCTCTGCAGCATGGCGTGGACACGTGCGCCCGTGCTCGTGGCGTCGACCGCGACGCGCATTGGACTTCCGCTGTGGCTGCTACCGGTGATCGGCGGTCTGATGCTCGGCGTGATCGCGATGGCTTTCCCGCAGGTGCTCGGTACAGGGTTCGAGTCGGTGGGGGCCGGACTTAGCGGGAATTACGGACCCGGACTGATGCCGGTGCTCGCCTTTGCGAAGATCGCGGCCGCCGCCGTTACGTTCGGCTTCCGGTGGGGTGGAGGGGCCATCGCCCCGGTCATGTTTGTCGGCGCCATGGCAGGCTCATCGCTCGGCGTGCTTGCGGGCTTCCTGCTCGGCATCCCGGCGCCGCAGGCTTATCTGGGGCTCGTCGGCATGGCGGTATGCGTCGCCGTCCTGCTCGATGCGCCGATGGCGGCGGCGATCCTTGTCCTCGAACTCTCGGGTTCGACCACGGCGGGCGCGTCGAGCCTCCTGTGCTGCTACATTGCCTGCATGGTCGCGCGGCGGCTGTCGCCATCCAAGGCCGAGGAAACCGGCCAGACCTTGCGCTGGCGCTGAGTAGGAAGGTCACCTATCGTCCGGCCGGGGCGGGACGGCAAGACAGGGGCGACATCTGGAAACCGAAACACCGCATTCGCGCACCCGCACCGCCGCGTCCTGGGCGCTTGGCGTGTTCGCCGTGCTGCTCCTCCTGTTCTTCTTTCGCGCGGCGCCGCTCGAACTCGACAGCGTGCGCCAGACCAATGCGCCGGACCAGTTCGACACGCAGCGCGCCACCGAACGCCTCGGCCGCGTTCTCGACGGCACGCCTCACCCGGTCGACTCCAGCGCGCTGGACGAGACGCGCGCACGGCTGCTGCAGGAGATCCGCACGCTGGGCTATTCGCCCGAGCTGCGCGCGCACAATGTCTGCCAGTCGATGTCGGGAACCGCGGCGCGCTGCGCCTTTGTGCAGAATGTCTTCTTCACCGCCGGACCGAGTGAAGGCCCTGCCCTCGTCTTGTCGGCGCACTATGACAGCGTCGACGCCAGCCCCGGCTTCGGCGATGACGGCATCGGCCTCGCCGTGTGGCTGGAGGTGGCGCATCATCTGAAGCAGCAGCAGCCTTCGCAGCGCGTCGTCTTCCTGCTGACCGATGGCGAGGAGACTGGCCTGCTTGGCGCGCAGGCCTTCGTCGACAACCTGGGCGACTATCCGTTCACCGTCGGCCGCATCATCAATCTCGAGGCGCGCGGCGTGCGCGGCCCGGCGATGATGTTCGAGACGGGGCATCCCAATGCGAGCCTCGTCTCGGACTGGTCGAAAAGCGGCGCGCGGCCTTTCGCCAATTCGATGATGACGGCGGTTTACGAAGTGCTGCCCAACTCGACCGACCTTACCGTGCACCTCAACGCCGGCTTCAATGGCGTCAACATCGCCATCTCGGACGGGCTCGACTTCTACCACACCAATCGCGACGACCTCGCGCAGCTCAACCGCGCCAGCGTGCAGCACATGGGCGACCAGGCGCTTGGCGCCACGCGCGTCTTCCTCGCCAGCGACTGGAGCAAGGACGGCGCAGCCGGCGAGATCGCCTATTCCGATATCGGCTCACGCCTGTTCGTGTCGCTGCCACAGGTGTTTGCGCTTGTCCTGCTCGGGCTCTGCTTCGGCGTTGCGTTGATGCTCAACATCAGGCCGACACGCGAAGGCGGCTGGCAGAAACTGGATTGGCGGGCGCTTGCGCTGCCTCCCATCCTCATCGCCGCATCCGGCCTTGCAGCGTTCGCGCTGCAGCAGCTGATCTCGCTCATCCGGCCGGACACCGCCTTCTGGGCAGCGCACCCGCAGGCGTTCAACATGGCGATCTTCGCGGTTGCGCTTCTGCTGTCCGCCGTGGCGCTCGCATGGCTCGCGCCAAAATCCTCGCGCGAGGCGCTTTATGCGTCCGGCTGGTTCTGGTTTCTGATCGTCGGCATGGGGCTGAGCTTCGCGTTGTCTGGCTTCGCGATGATCTTCCTGATCCCTGGCATCGTCTTCGTACTGGCGGGCGGCGTCGGCTGGCTGTTCCCGCGCCATCAGCTGATCGCCTATGGCGTGGCGAGCGCATTCCTCATGCTGATGTTCTTCCCGCTCGTCCACCTGCTCGACGTGACGATGGGGCTCGGCATGGCGGCGATGTTCGGCGTGGTCGAGGCGATGGTTCTTGGGCCGCTGCTGGCGATGATCGGCGGACTGCCAAGCGGACGGACGAAGGTGATCGCGCCCGCCGGCGCCGTCGCGCTGGCCGCTATCGTCGCTACGGTGCTCGTACCGGCCTACAGCGTTGAGCGGCCGTTGCCGCTGAACTTCACGGCGCACTACGACATCGATGCGCGACAAGCTTCTGTTTTCGCCGGCGCACGCGCAGGGGCGCTGCCCGACGCCATCCGCTCGCAACTCACGGTGGGCGAGCACCCCTCCCCGCCGGGAGCTGCATCGAACCTTGCCAGCAAGGCAATCGCCTTCGCTCCACCTGGCCCGGCGACTGCCACCGTGCTGAATGACACGACAGCCGAGGACGGCAAGCGAACGATCCGCCTCCAGTTCTCGGCGCCCGCTGCACGGCAGGTTCGCCTGCGCATCCCCGCTGCGGCCAATCCGATGTCCGTCGCGTTCGGCGGCGCAGACTACGCATTCGGCGGCGGCACGGCCGAGGTCTACGCCATCGACATCATCGGCCGCGCCGCGAATGGCGCAACGGTCGATGTCACGCTGGCGCCGCGCCCCGAAGGCGCGGAAGCCAGGCCCCTCCCCTGGCTCGTGCAGGGTTACTGGACGCGCCTTCCCGACGATGCGAGGAGCCTCGCCGACGCGCGGCCGGACACCGCGGTCTACATCCAGATGGGCGACGTTTCGGTGACGACGAAGCAGCTGCCGCTATAGTTTGTTGCAAGTCCGAATACCTGAATTCGCTGTGCAGAAACGCCGCGAATAACCACTCGCTAACCATTGGCGCGCGACACCTTGGCCGCGGCGGGATAGTGTCTCGCCTGCTCCGACTGACCCTGAAAACTGCGATGAGGTAGACCCATGTCCGGCAAAGATCCCCGTGTCGTCGCCGAGATTGCCCGCATCATCGCTAGGGAGCTGAATGTCGGCGAGGGACAGGTGGCCGCTGCCGTCCAGTTGCTCGACGAAGGCGCATCGGTGCCCTTCATCGCGCGCTACCGGAAAGAGCGCACGGGCGGGCTGGACGACACACAGCTGCGCACACTGGCCGAGCGCCTTGAATATCTCACCATCCTGAACGACCGGCGCGAAGTCGTGCTGCGGTCGATCGGGGAACAGGGCAAGCTGACGCCGGAGCTCGAGAAGCAGATCCGGGCCGCTACGACGAAAGTCGAGCTGGAAGATCTCTACGCGCCCTACCGCCCCAAGCGCCGCACCAAGGCGAGCGTTGCGCGCGAAGCGGGACTTGAGCCGTTGGCCGATCGCCTGCTGGCCAATCCTTCGCTCGATCCGGTGGCCGAAGCGCTTGCCTACATCTCGTCCGACAAGGGCGTCGAGAATGCCGAGGCGGCGCTTGAAGGCGCCCGCAGCATCCTGATCGAACGCATCGCGGAATCGCCAACGCTCGTCGGACAGCTGCGCGAGAAGGTATGGAGCGGCGGCAAGCTCTCCACCGGCGTGGTGAAGGGCAAGGAGGCGGAGGGCGCCAAGTTCTCCGACTATTTCGAATTCAACGAGAACATCGCCAACATGCCGTCCCACCGCGCACTCGCCCTGCTGCGAGGCGAGAAGGAAGGCGTGCTCAAGGTCGATCTCGACCTGCCGCACGACGAGAAGGCGCGCCATCCGGCGGTCACAACCATCATGTCGGCGTTCAACATCCAGGAACGCGGACGCCCGTCTGACAAATGGCTAGCGGAGACTGCACGCCAGGCTTGGAAGCAGCGTCTTGCACCCTCCTCGCACAACGATCTGGTCGAGCGCCTCAAGGAGCGTTCGGACGCAGACGCCATCCGTGTGTTCTCTCACAACATGAAGGCGCTGCTGCTCGCGGCGCCAGCGGGACCGAAAGTGGTGATGGGCGTCGACCCCGGCATCCGCACAGGGTGCAAGATTGCTGTCGTGGACGCGACGGGCAAGCTGCTCGAGACCGCCACCATCTATCCGCATGAGCCTAAGAAGGACTGGAACGGATCGCTGGTCACGCTGGCGCAGCTGGCCAAGCGCCACGGCGTAGAGCTGGTTTCGGTCGGCAACGGTACGGCCAGCCGCGAGACGGACAAGCTGGTCGCTGAGCTGTCATCCAAGATGCCCGAGCTGAAGCTCACGCGTGTCACGGTCTCCGAGGCGGGCGCCTCGGTCTACTCGGCCTCCGAACTGGCGGCCAAGGAGTTCCCGGATCTCGATGTGAGCTTGCGCGGCGCGGTTTCAATCGCGCGCCGCCTGCAGGACCCCCTCGCCGAACTGGTCAAGATCGAACCCAAGGCGATTGGCGTTGGTCAGTACCAGCATGACGTTGATCAGAACGCCCTCGCCCGTTCGCTTGATGGCGTGGTCGAGGATTGCGTGAACGCTGTCGGCGTCGATGTGAACACGGCGTCGGCCGCGCTGCTCGCGCGCGTCTCGGGTCTCAACACTGCGGTCGCTGCGAACATTGTAACCTATCGTGATGAGCATGGTCGCTTCGAGGCGCGGACGCAGCTCAAGAAAGTCCCGCGCATGGGGCCGAAGGCGTTCGAACAGGCGGCAGGATTCCTGCGCATCATGGACGGCAAGAACCCGCTCGATGCGTCGGCCGTTCACCCCGAGGCCTACCCAGTGGCCGAGCGTATCGCCGAGAAATCCGGCCGGCCGCTCAAGGCGTTGATCGGCGACAAGGCTTTCCTCTCGATGCTACAGCCCGAAGCCTTCGCCAACGAACAATTCGGCGTGCCGACCGTCACCGACATTCTCGCCGAGTTGATCAAGCCGGGTCGCGACCCGCGTCCGGAATTCAAGACGGCGACCTTCGCCGACGGGGTCGAGAAGATTTCCGATCTCAAGGTCGGCATGAAGCTGGAAGGCACGGTCACCAACGTCACCGCGTTCGGCGCGTTCGTGGACATCGGCGTGCACCAGGACGGCCTCGTCCACATTTCGGAACTTGCCGACACCTTCGTGAAAGACCCGCACGCCGTCATCAAGGCCGGCGATGTCGTCAATGTGCGCGTCAAGGAGATCGACGCGGACCGCAAGCGCATTGCACTGTCGATGAAGCGCGAGGTTGCGGGCACGCAGGGCGCACACGCCAAGCCAGCGCCATCGCAGGGCAAGGAAAAGGGCGGCAGGCCCGCGCCGCAGAACTACTCTGCCGGACCGCCAAAGCCGTCCGACGATTCCAATCCGTTCGCCGCGCTGAAGAATCTCAAGCTGAACTAGGTGAGGCGTTCAGTGCCGCTGAATGATGCAGTCGACCTTGCGCCAGGCGGCGGGCGACAGCGGCTCGCCTGACGCGACGCGGACAGAGTGGATCACCGCGTCGATCTCGCGCCGCCAGAAGTCGAGGAATTTCTCGAGCCGTGGAAACTTCGGCGCTTCGTCGAGTGTCTGCCACATGAATGTCTGCAGCAGCGTCGGATGTTTCGGCATGTAGTAAAGCACTTCGGCGGTCAGGAGCGTTGCGCCCTTGAGGCGCTGCTCGAACTCGCCATGCTCGCGTTCAGCTATCAGCCTTCCACACTTTGCATCATCCACGACCGCGTCGACTCCTCTGCAATGCACAGCCAGCGTGCGCGTGACAGGCTAACCGTCAACGGGGCTCAACCGCTGCATGTGCAGATTGGCAGTCGTGCGTCGCGGCTGCTGCTCACCATCATGCTGTCAGTCCGCCTTCGGTTTTGATGCGCTCGGCCTGCTGCTGCCAGGTGCGCGCGACCGTCTTGCGTCCGGCGCGCGTCTGGATGTCAGCGAGGCTCTTGGCCGCCTGATAGGCAGCGGGGTGATCGCCGCTGCGCAGTGAGGCCACCAGTTTGAGCCGCAGTTTTGCTTGGGCCACGCCGCCAGTCGCAGAAGCCGGCGCGTAGGCGACGGCGGCCGGCGCGGCCGGAGCGCTTTTGTCGACAACGCCGGGCGTCGGCGAAACCGCCTTGGCCGCAGCCTTTGCCTTGTCTTTCTTGCCGCCGAACAGGAAGGAAAAAAGTCCCATCGTTGTCGCCCCTTGATCACGAGGCGACACTATCCGGCAGCGCGCTTTCAGCAGCGTTGCTCATGCGAACCGGCAGTGGAAAACGCATCGGCGCCCGGTTTGCAATCACGCGGCGCCTGCAGTTCGATCAGAGATCGGCGCCCGTTGCGGAAGGCGGCGCAAACCTCAGACGGCGACGACAGGCGTTCGGAGATAGACGCGTCCGTCGCTCTCGGGCTTCGGCAGCGCGCCGCCGCGAATGTTGACTTGCAGCGACGGCAGGATGAGGCGCGGAGCGGCCAGCGTCTTATCCCGCGCGGTGCGCATCCGGACGAAGTCTTCTTCCGTCACGCCATCGCCGATGTGGATGTTCGACGCGCGCTGCTCGGCCACCGTCGTCTGCCACACCGGCTTGTCGCGGCCGGCAGGGAGATAGTCGTGACCGACGAAGATGCGCGTCTCCGGCGGCAGGGCGAGAATGCTCTGGATCGAGCGATAGAGCGTTGCCGCATCGCCGCCCGGAAAGTCTGCCCGAGCGGTGCCGTAGTCGGGCATGAAGAGCGTGTCGCCGACGAAGGCCGCATCGCCGACGACATAGGTGACGCATGCGGGCGTGTGCCCCGGCGTGTGCATCACGCGCGCCTCGATTTTGCCGATGTGGAACACCTCGCCATCGTTGAACAGGTGATCGAAGACGGCCCCCCCGGTCTCGGGCTCAGGTGCGCCGAACATGGAGCGGAATTGCGCCTGCACTTCGGTGATGCGCGCGCCAATGCCGATCTTCGCGCCTGTCTTCTGGCGGATGTGGTGGCCGGCAGAGAGATGGTCGGCGTGGGCGTGCGTCTCCAGCGCCCAGACGATCCGGAGGCCCAGGGATTCAGCTCGCGCGAGGATCCTGTCCGCTGATGCGGTGGACAGCTTGCCGGTGGCCGGGTCGAAATCCAACACCGCGTCGATGATCGCCCCTTCGCGGGCCTCGGGATCGGAGATCAGGAAAGACGCGGTCGAGGTCGCGGGGTCGAAGAAGGCTTCAATTCCAGTCATTTTCAGCTCCAGGCCATCTGTCCGGCGACATTGATATATTAGATATTGCTAAATTAGCAAGAGCTGTTATATAGACGCCATGATGGACCTGAAGACATTCTCCCTCGCGGACTTCGAAGCCAGCGCCGGCAAGGCGGCCGGACTGTTGCGGACTCTCGGCAACGAGAAGCGGCTGATGATCCTCTGCCAGCTCGGCGGCGGCGAACTGCCTGCCGGCGCCCTGCAGGAACCGCTCGGCCTCTCGCAGTCGGCGCTGTCACAACATCTCGCCGTCCTGCGCGAGGCCGGTGTCGTGGAAACACGCCGCGAGGCGCAGACGATCTACTACCGGATCGCCGATCCAGCTGCGGTGAAAGTCATCGAGACGCTGGCTGCGATCTTCTGTCCCGAGAAACCCACGCCCTTACGCAAGAAGAGATAGTGAGTACCCCCACCATGACACTCCTTACCCCCATTGACGCCCAAGCGCTCGCGCGCCGTCTGAAAGCCGGCGAGCTGACGCTGATCGATATCCGCGAACCCGACGAGTTCGCGCGCGAACACATCAACGGCGCAGTCTCCCTGCCCTTGTCGCGGCTTGAAGCCGGGCATGTCGCCTTGCGCGGCGTCACACCCGTGGCGTTCACCTGCCGGACAGGGATGCGCACCAATTCCAGCTGCGCGCGCCTGGCCGCTCATGTCGGCGAGCCGGCCTTCGTGCTGGAAGGCGGGCTCGATGGCTGGAAGAAGGCGGGCCTGGCCACCAACGCTGACCGCAAGGCGCCGATCGACATCATGCGGCAGGTGCAGATTACCGCGGGCGGCATCGTGCTGACCGGGGCCGTGCTGGCGATGACCGTGAGCCCTGCCTTCGTATGGCTGTCGGCCTTCATCGGCGCAGGCCTCGTCTTTGCGGGATCGACCGGCTGGTGCGGCATGGCGAAACTGCTATCGGCGATGCCGTGGAACCGCAGGACAGCATAGGCCAGCGCGATGCCATTCGATCCCGCCATCGCCGTCGTTCTTGGAGGCGCCGTTGTCGGCTTTCTCCTCGCCGTGTTCGGCGGCGGCGGATCGGTGCTCGCGGCGCCCGTGCTGCTCTACCTTGGCGGCGTGACGGACGCGCATGTCGCGGTCGGCACGGCGAGCGCGGCGGTGGCCGCCAACGCGGCCCTCAACCTTCTCGGGCACTGGCGCGGCGGGCGGATCAAATGGCCCTGCGCCACGGTGTTTGCGATCGCAGGCCTCGCGGGCTCCTTTGCCGGATCGAGTCTCGCCAAGCTGATCAGCGGACAGCAACTGCTGCTCGCCTTCGCCTTCGCGATGGCGGCGATCGGCCTGTCCATGTTCCGCAAGCCGAAGAGCGAGGGCGATCCGGACGTCCATATCAGCATGAAGCTGGTCGCCCGCCTCGCCCCGCTCGGCCTGCTCACAGGGCTGGCTGCAGGCTTCTTCGGCATCGGCGGCGGCTTTCTCATCGTGCCGGGCCTGATGCTCGCCACTGGCATGACGATGGCGAACGCGACGGCCTCGTCACTTCTGTCGGTCGCCCTCTTCGGCGCCGCTACGTCCTTCAACTACGCGCTCACGGGACAGGTCGACTGGACCCTCGCCGGCTGGCTACTGCTGGGCGGCGCGGTGGGCGGTGTGGCGGGGCTGTTCGCGGCCAAGCGGCTGGCCGGTCATGCCAGGTTGGCGCGCAGCCTGTTCGCGGGAATGATTATTCTGGTCGCCATCTATGTCGCCTGGCGGTCGCTGGGCGGGTGAGAACAAACCGTAAATCAACGCGCTACAGCGCTGGCCTTGCTTAAAGGGAAAACCCCAGCCAGATCAGCGCGGAATGAGCGATTCACGCGATCCAACTGACATTCCCTTCCCGGACGACGAGCCGGCCGCCCGCGAGCCCCATGACAGGGAGCCGGGGTCGGACGATGACACGCCGTTGCCGGATGGCGCGGCCGGGTTCTTCCGGCTGCCCGAGGATGACGACATTCCCCTGCCTGAGGAGCGGTTCGAGGCGGCGCCGGATGTGGAGGACACGCGGTCGATCTCGCAGCGGGCGGCGGCGGCGCAGCCGCATCGGGCGGCGAACCCGAATGCCGATTACCTCAAGGGCCTGAACCCTGAGCAGCGCGATGCGGTGATGGCGACCGAGGGGCCGCTGCTGGTGCTGGCCGGCGCGGGCACCGGCAAGACGCGGGTGTTGACGACGCGGGTGGCGCATATCCTGGCGCAACGCAAAGCGTGGCCGAGCCAGATGCTCGTCGTCACCTTCACGAACAAGGCCGCGCGCGAGATGCGCGAGCGGACGCTGAAGCTGATCGGGGACGAGGGCGAGGGGCTGCGGTGGTTCGGGACGTTCCACTCCGTCTCGGCGCAGATCCTGCGGCGGCATGCGGAGCTGGTGAAGCTGAAGTCCGGCTTCACCGTGTTGGATACGGATGACCAGCTGCGGCTGATCAAGCAGGTCCTCGAAGTGGAAGGCATCGACCAGAAGCGTTGGACGCCGCGCTATCTCGCTTCGCTGATCGATGGGTGGAAGAACCGCGCCATCGGGCCCGAGAAGCTGCCGCCGGGAGAATCGCGGCAGTTTGCGGAGGGCAAAGGCCAGAAGCTTTACCAGAGTTACCAGAACCGGTTGGCGACATTGAACGCGGTCGATTTCGGCGACCTGCTGTTGCATACGATCCGCATCTTCACCGAACATCCGGCGGTGCTTGCCGACTACCACAACAAGTTCCGCTACATCCTGGTTGACGAGTACCAGGACACCAACGTCGCGCAGTACCTGTGGCTGAGGCTCTTGGCGCAGGGGCACAACAATATCTGCTGCGTGGGCGATGACGACCAGTCGATCTATGGCTGGCGCGGGGCGGAGGTGGACAACATCCTGCGCTTCGAGAAGGATTTTCCGGGCGCGAAGGTTGTTCGGCTGGAGCAGAATTACCGCTCAACCGCGCACATTCTCGCCGCCGCGAGCGCGGTGATCGCCAACAATTCGAGCCGGCTGGGCAAGACGCTGCGAACGGACGCGGATTCGGGCGATCTCGTGAAGGTGCGCGGCATCTGGGATGGCGAGCAGGAAGCGCGGCTTATCTGCGACGACATCACCAGCTGGCGGCAGAATGGCCGGCGCTATGACGAATGCGCCGTGCTGGTGCGCGCGTCGTGGCAGATGCGGGCGTTCGAGGAACGCTTCATCGTGACCGGCACGCCCTATCGCGTCATCGGCGGACCGCGCTTCTTCGAGCGGGCGGAGATCCGCGACGCCCTTGCCTATCTGCGCCTGATCCGCTCGGAAGCCGACGACCTCGCCTTCGAGCGCGTGGTGAACCAGCCCAAGCGCGGCGTGGGCGACACCACGATCCAGAAGCTCTACGTCGCGGCGCGGCAGGTGAACTCGTACCTCACGCGCGTCGCCGACATGGAGATACGCGGCGAGCACATCAAGGGCCCGGCGAAGACCGGCCTGCGCCGCTTCCTGCTCGACATGGAGCGCTGGCGTGCGCAGGCGCCGGATACCGAGCATCCGAGGCTGCTGGAAATCATCCTCGAGGAGTCGGGCTATACCGACATGCTGCAGGCGGACAAATCTCCGCAGGCGCAGTCGCGGCTCGACAACCTGAAGGAACTCGTGCGCGCGATGGGCCAGTTCGGCTCGCTCAACGACTTCCTCGAACACGTCGAACTCGTGATGGACAATGCGGAAGGCTCGAACAGCCATGACCAGGTGCAGATCCTGACGCTGCACTCGGCCAAGGGACTCGAATGGCCGATGGTCTTCCTGCCGGGCTGGGAGGAGGAAGTGTTTCCGTCCCGGCGCAGCCTGGACGAACAGGGCGCCAAGGGGCTCGAGGAAGAGCGGCGGCTCGCCTATGTCGGCATCACGCGCGCGCGGGAGCGGGCGTATATTTCGTTTGCCGCCAACCGCCAGATCTATGGCCGCTGGACCAGCGTGCTGCCGAGCCGCTTTGTCGATGAACTGCCGGCCAAGCATGTCGATGCGATCAGCGAGACCGGATATGTCGCGCCGGGCGGCGGCTTCTATGGCAGCGAAGTGAAGAGCCAGTGGGACAAGCCCGGCGGCGCATCAGGTGCGCGGCGCGGCGGCTCCAACCTCGATGAAGGCAGCGAGCCCACCGTGTTCGACAACACGTCGGCGGGCGGTTTTCGCGGCGGCTATGACAGCCCCGGCTGGCGCCGCGCGCAAGCGGCGGCTACACGCGGAGCCACGCTCCCGCCGGACATCGAGGGCCGCTCCTTCCGCGCCGGCGATTCAGACGGCCGTCCCCTCCAGCGCGGCAAGACTCCCGGCGACATGCTCGCCTCGTCCGACCCATCAGCCGCCGGCGGCCTCGCCCTCGGCCAACGCATCTTCCACGACAAGTTCGGCTACGGCCGCATCACGGACATCGAAGGCGCCAAGCTCACGGTGAATTTCGAGAAGGCAGGGGTGAAGAAGGTGGTCGAGAGCTTTGTGAAGCGCACGTAGGGTGCACTGAGCGGAGCGAAATGCACCCTATGCACGCCGGCCTCCACAACTGCGTTCTAAACAAGGCGCCGCTCTCGAATAACCCGGTTGCCCCATTCCCTCGCCGCGTCCACGCTTCGCATTCGCCTCGGCGCGGTGGAGGTCTGCTGCGCCTGGTGGCGTGGAGACGTCATGTCATCCTCACAGTGGCCGCAGAAGCGGCAGACAGCTGCGCAGCGCGCCAACGAAGCCAATCGGGCGCAGCAGGTTGCGGTGAACGACAAGGGCGGACGGCCGAGCGATCGCCGCGCACCCGCGGCGGGCGAGGCCTCGGACCAGGGGCTCACCAACGACAATCGCCCGGTGGGCGTCGGGTTACGGAAATAGCCGCGGCGCCTGGACTTCTGGCCTGCAAGCTCGCCCGGGAGGCTGCGTCCCGATGCGCGGCAGATTTATGCCCGTTCGTTGAGCTTTCATGCTAGTGTCCGGGACGGACCTCCGGAATCGCCCGGTCTTTCGTCTGCGACGCGCCATGCCAGGCGCCGGTCGTGCGTGACCCGAAAGGCGCGTTCCAATGGCCAGGACCCCCGACAAGCGTCAGCCCTATGACCCTGCCAAGGCAATGCGCGAACGTGCTGCGGCCGAGGCCCAGCGCGCGGCGCCGGCGCTGACCAATGCGCAGAAGCTGGCCAGGCGCCCGCTGCTGCGTCCGGAAAAGCCGGCGGCCAACAGCGAAGACTAGCGCGCGACGACCGGGCGCTGTTTGCCGGACTTCCTCGCCAGACAGCGTGCGGGCTGTGCGGCGTCTTATGCCTCGTCTCGCACGACCCGATGATGGCGACGCGGCGGGCGACCCCGCTCGCGCGCCGTGGAGACTTCCGAGATGGCGACCTTCAAGAAAACCTACAAGCCCAACGAGAAAGTCGCGCCCAAGGGCCCGCCGATCTCTGATCCGAGCGACACCAAGCGCTCCTTCGATGCGCGGCCGAAGCCTTCCGACGACCGCCGGCGTGAAGAGCGCGCGCGTCCGGGCCAGCACATCGACCAGGCGCCGTCGGAACGGCTGCTCGACTCGACCGATGGCGACGACAGCTCGGAAGACTAGGCCTTTCGGCTCACGAAAAGCTTTGGCTGGCACGGCTTGAAGTCCGGGCCGCCGGTAGGGCAGTGTGCGCTCCGATAAGGAGCGCAACAGCTCCACCGTCGGCAACGGGGAGGTTCGCCGCATGACACTGTCTATCCTCAAGCGCGGGGCAGGAGCTGCGTTGTTCGCCGCCGCCATGCTGTCGCCCGGCGCGATGGCCCAGAGCACAGCCAAGTATGAACCGGGGCGGCTGAGCAGCGGCAAGCCCGACCTGCATGGCGTGTGGAGCACTGCATCCGTCACCAAGCTTGAGCGTCCAGCGGGATTTCCTCTGGTGCTCACGCGTGAGCAGGCAGACGAGCTGGAAGGCGGCGCGCTGTTCAACCAGCGGATGAAGACCGAAGCCAGCTTTGTCGATCCGAATCAGGGCGCGCCGGAAAAGGGCAAGGCGCTGCCCGGCGTCGGCAATTACGATGTCGCCTACACCGATCCGGGCGCGCATGTGGCCAGCGTGAATGGCGAGCTGCGTTCGTCGTTTATTGTCTATCCGGAGAACGGCAAGATTCCTGCGATGACCGAGGAGGGCCGCAAGCTGCGCGCGGCGATGCCGCGGCGGGTGGGCTCAGGGTTCGACAATCCGGAAGAACGTGGGTTGTCTGAACGCTGCATTATCATCGGCAATGCGGGGCCGCCGCTGGGACAGTATCTGTACAACAACAATTTCCAGATCGTGCAGACAGACTCGCACCTGATGCTGATGTCCGAGATGATCCACGATGTGCGCATCGCGCCAATCGGCGGCAAACATCGCAAGGATGATCTGGCCCAATGGCATGGCGATTCCGTCGCATGGTGGGATGGCGACACGCTGGTGGTCGAGACGCGCGCGATCAACGCAACGCAGCGCGGCGCGGGCGGTACTTTCCTGTCGAAGGATGGGACGATGATCGAGCGGTTCAGCCGTATCAACGACAACCAGATCCTCTACGCGTTCGAGGTGAATGATCCGACCGTCTACTCGACGACATGGAAGGGCGAGATCCCGCTGAACCGGATCGCGCAGCCAGTCTACGAGTTCGCATGCCATGAGGGAAATTACGGCATGTACAACATCCTGCTTGGCGGCCGCGAGAATGATCGCAAGGGCCGCGAGCAGACAGGCGGCGAGAGCCGTTCGGAATAGCGACTAGCTGCGCTGCAGCTTCGCATTCTCGGCTTCGAAGATCGCGCGGACAGTCTCTCCGTTGGAGGGCTGTTCGGTGAGCGTTTCGGCATCCCACAGCGAGCGCTGCGTGTCGAAGTAATCGCCGCCGTAAATGTGCAGGCCCGCGGTGAAGCGCGGCAGCGGATTGTTGACCGAGTGGATCACGTCGCGCGGCAGGCTGGCGACATCGCCAGGGAAGAGGGCGCTTGCGCCGCCTGCCCTCAGGCCCTGCGCCGTACGCTTCCAGAAGATGTTGTCCTCGCGGCCGGAGTAGAGACCGATCAGCGCCCACATCTCGTGGTTGTGGGGCGACAGCGTCATGTTCGGCGCCCACCTGGCGGCGAAGATGGTGAGGCGCGGGCTGGCGATAAGGACATCGAGGCCGGCGCTCGCTGGCTCGCCAAGTTCGGCCAGGACCGCAGCGTGGTCGGAGACGGCGCGGGCGAGATGGTCCTGGATGGCGGCCTGAGGGTCGGCCTCGTCAAGCGAGGCGACACAGTCGGCGACAAAGCGGTTACGGTCGAAGGACATGGGGTAGACTTAAGGCAGCGCGGGGGGTTGGGGAAGCGCAGGAGCAGCGTCGCGCTGTCGGTCGCAAGGGGGCGCTGAGGTGTGGGGCAGCTGGATGTCGGTTTTGCAAGAAAGTGCGCAGGCCGCGGGCGCCCGTGAGCACGCGCAGGGATGCGCTCGGCAGGCATAACGAGCGGCCGCGCCATATGATTACGCAACCGCGCCGGCCTGATCGCGTTGTTCTGCGGAAGCATGTTCAAGGAGAAGCACATGGCGCGCGAACAGACGGACGACAGACCGCATCCGATTCACGACGAAATCTTCGGCAACGACCCGGATGGTTTCGTCAACGACACACCGCCGGGCGCGATCGGGGAGCGCGTCAACATCATCGGCATCGCAGCCCAGCCGGAGCGGAACCAGCCGATGCGTGGTGTTGGCGATACCGATCAGGGCGACCGCCAGCCCGATGGCGACCGCCGCCGCTGACCTGAAGCGGGCTGCTGTTGTTCCAGCGAAATTCCAGGAACGGCAGCGACCCGCAGGCGTACTTCTTGGGCGCGTGGACGTGGGAATATCGCTTCGCGCACGACAAACGGAAGAACAGGAAGCGCCCCATGCCCAACAATCCCCGCGACAACAACCAGAACACGCCGGATCGCAAGCACAAGGCGAACGTCACTGACCCGAAACGTGACTGCAACAACGGCCGCGGCCGCGATCAGCAGCAAGCCGAACAGGGCAAACAGGGCAAACAGGGCCAGCAAGGCGGTCAGGATGATCGCTCACCGCGCCCCGACGACAAGCGCGATGAGCGCAAGCCTCAGCAGCGCTAGAATTCGAACGTCGCCGCTTCTGCAGCGCGCTTGAACGAAAAGCCCCGGACCGAAAGGTCCGGGGCTTGTCTTTTGCGAATGACCCAAATGCGATCAGACAGTCACGTCGGACCCGCAGGATGACACGGCGCGGAGCGCTGCTATAAGCCCCGCACATTCTCAGCCGGGACAATCATGTATCGCGTTCATTGCCTTCTGCCGCGCAGCGATGCCGAGCGGCTTTCCGATGTGCTCTCCAGCATGGACCCCTCCCCCGCCTCGGCAGTCTCCGTGGAAGAGGCATCCAAGATCTCGTGGAGTCTCGACGCCTTCTGCCTCGCGGAGGACCAGGCGAACGAAGCGGCTGCGATCATCGAGCGTGAGGCGCCGGGCGCGCGGGCGTCGGTCGAGAAGCTGGATGACAAGGACTGGGTGGCCGTGTCGCTGGCGGGATTGCCGGCGGTGCATGCGGGGCCGTTCGTGGTGGCAGGATGGCATGAGCTGGCGCATCTTGAGGGCGGGAAGATCCCGGTGTGGATCGAGGCGGGGCCGGCGTTCGGCACCGGGCATCATGGCACGACCAAGGGCTGCCTGCAGTCGCTGTCGGCCGAGATCAGGCGCAAGCGGCCACAGCGCGTGCTCGACATCGGCACGGGGTCTGGCGTGCTGGCGCTGGCGGCGGTTAAGACGGGCACGCAGTTCGCGCTGGGGACCGACATCGACAGGGAGTCGATCCGCATCGCGCACGAGAACCGCAAAAACAATCGCGTGGGGCGGCAGCTGAAGCTGATGCATGTTCGCGGCTCTGGCCACGCGGCCATCAGGGCGCGTGCGCCGTATGACCTGGTACTGGCGAACATTCTGGCGCGGCCGCTGGTTGGGCTTGCGCCCGAGATCGCGAAGCTGGTGAAGCCGGGCGGGCGGGTGATCCTCTCTGGCCTTCTGACGCATCAGGAGCCGCAGGTGCGGGCGGCCTATGCGGGGCGTGGACTGACGCTGGTCAACAGGCGACGGCTGAATGGCTGGTCGACGCTGACATACGCGCGGGCAGGCTGAGGCGGGGCCTTACTCTGCCTCGTCCTCCGGTTCGCCCTTGCCCCACGCCAGCAACGCGCCTGGCAGGGTGAGCGATGCGATCAGCAGGCCCCAGAAGATGGCGTTCCAGTGCTCGCCCGTTGCAGGCAGCCACACCATCAGCTTCTGGTTCGCGATCAGGTCGCGCCCGATCATCAGGTAGATGATACCGAGTAGAACAAGGCCCGAGAAGATCGAATGGGCGCCGAAGGCGGCGCGGTTGCGCTCGGCCAGTTCGCGCTCGTCCAGCACGGTCTCCGGCTCCTGACTCTGGCGTTGCAGGCTGGAGCCGGCAAGCACGGCGAACAGCGCCAGCGCGGCGGCAATCATCAGCAGGCCGACGATATCGCCGGCGATGCCGAAGGTTTCCGGCGTCGAGGCGAGCTGCAGGATGCAGCCGAGCGGATAGAGGACATACACACCCGCAAACATCGCGCGCAGGGTGGAACGCGGGAAGGACTTTCCAAGCGGGTATCGCTTCGATCGGACGAACATCTATGAACTCCTTTGTTCCTTGAGGGTGCGCCCGAGCGGGGCGAATGGCTTGAGCGAGAAGAGCGCTTCGACGGGCGCCTTGAAGACGGCTGCGAGCTTGAGCGCCAGTTCGACCGAGGGCGCGTAATCGCCCCGCTCAAGATAGCCGATGGTCTGCGGATTGACGCCGACGAGATCGGCGAGGTCCTTCCGGCTCATCGACATCTCGGCACGGAAGACTGCGATTCTGTTGTGAACCACCGACATATAAGACCTTTATCACAACGTATTGTTGTTTATACACAATATTCAAGGGCGCGGCAAGTTTTTTTGAGGCGCTCTTTCAGGTCGCGAACGCTAACCAGAGAAACACTGGCCAGGTCAGGACGATGGCCGCAAAGCAGGCTGCAACTCCGGCTGGCAGCCGGGCCCTTTCGACCGCTGCAGGGACAACGAAAGCGAGAAGCCAGATAAGCTTGTAGAACGCCTGCATCGCCAGCAGCGGCTCGAAGATGCGCGGAAAGAAGAGCCCGGCCGCCGAGGCTGCGAGGATCGAGAGCCACAGGCTGCCGACGAGGAGTTCGAGGCCGCGGCTGGTGGAGACGGCGCTCTGAAAGACTTCGCCCTGCCCCCGGCCGGTGAACATGGCGAGGCAGACAGGCGCCAGGCTTGCGATGTTCAGCGCGTAGGGAATTTGCAGCCACAGATCCATGCGTTCCTCCCGTTGCCGGCCTCTACACCTTGGCGGGCAAACCGGATCGGTTGCGGCCGGGAATGACAGGCGCTGCGGGCAGGTCTAGAACGGCGGTACTTCCATTCGAGGTGCAGGACATGAGACAGACCTACGAAGTCATTGGCGGGCCCGATGTTGGCGCTGGATCGCTGCCGCTGTTGCGCGCGGCGCTGAAGGGCGCGGGGCTGGACGGCGTCTATATTCCGCATGACGACGAGTACCAGAACGAATACCTGCCCGCCTGCTATGAGCGCCTTGCATGGGCGACGGGGTTCACGGGCTCGGCTGGGTCGGCGTTCGTGTTTCTGGATTCAGCGATCGTGTTCGTGGATGGGCGCTACACGCTGCAGGTGAAGCAGCAGCTGGCGCCGGGGCTGTTCACGGTGGGCGATCTTGTCGATCCGGGCGCGTTCGGATGGCTGGCGAAGCAGGCGATGGCCGGCAAGCGGATCGGCTATGATCCGAAGCTGATGTCACCGGATGCGCTGGACCGGCTGGTGGAAGCGGCGGCGAAGGCTGGGGCGGTACTGGTCGCGACCGAGGCCAACCCGATCGATGCGGCATGGCAGGGGCGGCCGACGGAGCCAATGCAGGCGGTCGTACCACACGACGTGAAGTATGCTGGCGAGGCATCGTCAGCCAAGCGCGCGCGGTTGGGCAGGATGCTGGCCGAGCAGAAAGTGGACGCTGCGGTGATCACCTCACCTGCGTCGCTGGCCTGGTTGTTCAACATTCGCGGAGGTGATGTGTCGCGCACGCCTCTGCCGCTCGGGCGGGCTTTCCTGTTTGCAGATGGGCAGGCGGAGCTGTTCATAAACCCGACGAAGGTGGGGCCGGAACTGGTCGCGCATCTCGGCAACGAGGTGACGCTGCATCCCGAAGGCGCAGTTGAGGTGCAGCTGGCGACGCTGAAGGGCAAGCGCGTGAGCGTTGACCCGTCGATGGCGTCAGCATGGTTCTTCAACACGCTGGGCAGGGTTGGCGCGCATGTGGTGCGGGCAGCTGACCCGGTGATGCTGCCGCGTGCGAAGAAAAATGCGGTCGAGGTCGAAGGATCGCGGCAGGCGCATCGGCGCGATGGCGCGGCGCTGAGCCGTTTCCTGCGCTGGTTCGACGAGCATGGGCAGACGGGCGACGTGACCGAGATCGACTGCGCCATGAAAGTGGAAGAGTTCCGCGAGAAGACGGGCGCGTTGCAGGACCTGTCGTTCAACTCGATCTCGAGCGCGGGACCGAACGCAGCGATCAACCATTATCGGCCTGACACGAATACGAATCGCAAGCTGGAGCTTGGATCGCTGTTCCTGCTGGACTCTGGCGGGCAGTATCTGGACGGCACAACCGACGTGACGCGCACGATGGCGATCGGCGAGGCGTCGAACGAGATGAAGGACCGCAACACGCGGGTGTTGAAGGGCCATATCGCATTGTCGCGCGTGCGCTTTCCGAAAGGGACATCAGGCTCGGCGCTGGATGTGCTGGCGCGGATGGCGCTGTGGGAGGCGGGGCTCGACTATGATCATGGCACCGGCCATGGCGTCGGCTCGTACCTTGGCGTGCATGAAGGCCCGCACCGCGTGGCGAAGGCGCCGAACGCTGTGCCGCTTGAGCCGGGCATGATCCTCTCGAACGAGCCGGGATACTACAAGGCCAATGCTTGGGGCATTCGGATCGAGAACCTGCTGGTGGTGACGCCGGCCTCGGCCATTCCTGGCGGAGATCGCGAGATGCTTGGGTTCGAGACGCTGACGCTGGCGCCACTGGATCGCCGCCTCATCGTGACGAGCCTGTTGAGCGAGGCCGAGCGGGCGTGGGTGGATGGATACCATGCGCGCGTACTGGACGAGGTGGGGCCGCTGCTGTCAGGCGATGATCACGCCTGGCTGGCGGAGGCCTGCCGGCCGCTGTGACGGTAAAGCTGAATTGGCTGCGGGTTTGAAAGTGCCAAACATGAAGCTGGCGTATGGGCTCGTCATCGGCGCGATTGTCGCTACAGGGTGCACGACCATGGGCGGCGCCGCGGGTGACAGCGCGTTTGCGTCGTGCGCCGCCTACAAGCCCGCCTATGACGTGACTGACGAGTTCATGCGCACCTTCAACACCAAGGATGCGGAGGCCTGGGGCAAGACGTTCCATTTCCCCTCGGTACGCATCGCAAGCGGGAATGTGCGGATCATCAACGGGCCTCAGGATCTTGAAACCGGCTTTGCATCGCTGGGCGCTCAGGGCTGGGATCGGTCGGACTGGGCGAAGCGGCAGGTGGTGCAGTGCGGGCCCAACAAGGCGCACATGCTGACGACGTTCGTGCGGTACCGTGCGGACAGTTCCGTGCTGTCGCAGTTCGACTCCCTCTACATCGTCGAGTTCAAGAACGGGCGATGGGCGCTGACCGCGCGATCGAGCTTCGCGCCCTGATGGCGTCGATCCACGCCTCACCCGGCGCGACCAGATTCGGTGAGGATGCCGCGCTGTATGATTTTGCGCGACCTGAGTATCCCGCAGACCTGTTTGTCTGGTTGCGCGCAAAGTGCAAGCTGGATGCGCGCAGCGACTGTTTCGAGATAGGCGCCGGGACCGGGCACGCCACCCTGCCCTTGCTGGCGACGCCGGTACGCTCATTGCTGGCCATCGAGCCGGATGCCCGGCTGGCGGAGCGGTTGCGCGAGAAGACAAGCGATGAAGCGCGGCTGGCGATTGAGATAGCACGGTTCGAGGACGCGCGGCTCGAGACGGCCATGTTCGACTTCGGTTTTGCGGCGATGTCGCTGCACTGGCTGGCGCGGATGAAGGCGCTCACGCGAGTGCGCGCGGCGCTGAAACCCGGCGGGTATTTCGCGATGTGGTGGAATGTCTACCACAACTCGGCAGCTCCTGATCCGTTCGGGCGCGCGACGGAGCACCTGTTCGCGGGCGTGGAGCAGGATCCCAACGCGACGGCGGAAAGGCCTTCGTTTGCGCTGGATGTGGCGGCGCGGATGGGCGAGCTGCGGTCGGCGGGCTTCAGGGATGTGGAGCACAGGCTTTTCGAGCAGGAGGTAACGTTCACGGCGGAACGCCTGTCGGCGCTCTACGGCACATTCTCCCGCGTGCGCATGGCGCCGGAGGAGACACGCGCACGGCTTTTGAGAGAGGCCGAGCGCGTGGCGCGCGAGACGTTCGGCGGCGCGGTGACGCGGACCGTGACGTGCAGCGCGTTTGTGGGCCGGCGGCCCTAGCTACTTTTTCTCGGCGGCGGCCTGCAGGGCGCCGAGCATCGGGTGGAGCGGGCTAACATCGCGATTGTCCGGCCCCTGGAATACGCCAACGACGAGGGCTGATGCGCCAACGCCACGACACATTGTCAGTTCTGTCTCACCTTCGACCGCGACGGCGGGCCCGGCAAGCCAGCCGTCTGGAAGCGCCAGCGGCCGATGTTCGTCACGTGCCTCTGTCCCGAGTGAGCTCAATATGCTCGCGCAGCTGACGTTGGGAGCAAAGACTGTCTCAAGCGTCACCTGCGGGAAGGTGGGCAGGAGGCGATCGAAGAAATCGGCGGTGTCACTGCTGTCGGGCAGCCAGAGATAGCCGTCGGGAGGAAGGTCCACCTCGAGGCCCGAGAGGGCGAGCGTTACGCGGCGCGCGGCAGGCTCGCTGCCCCGGTTGCGAACTTCGGTCCGGCGCGTGGGGAAGATGGGCTTTGCGCGAACCGCCGTGAACGACTTCGAGGCGGCCGCAAGCGGACCGGACTTGCCCACGCTTTCCATCACAGCCGCCTGCGGCAGGGTTTCGGGCTGGTTGGCGAGGAAGTGGTAAAGCAGCAGGGTTGGTCCCTCTTCCGTGCCGCGACACAGGACAACTGCAGGCCGGCGGCCGAGCCCGTTTTCGAACGTGAACACGCCGCCGCGGGCGCTCCATGTCTCTCCCCACAACTTCGCCTCCTGCGTCCAGGCGCCGTCGAGCTTGGCGGTGGCGAGTGTTTCGCTGCACCCGCCGGCGGTGAAATAGCCCGAGAGCACCCAGTTGCCGGTGGCGACATTGCCCGTGGCGGTTTCGATTTCGTCGACGATGTCCCGCGTGTCGAACGATGTGCCGCCGCCCGACAGCGCCCAGCTGCCTGATACGTCGTACTGGATGCCGGCCTTGGCCGGCAGGTCGATGACGAGGCCGGAAGTGGGGAGCTGCGCTTCGCCCTGAGTGAGCCTTACGGGGATGGCCTGGGCAAAGGCGGCAGGCGCCATGAGCGCCGCACAGGCCGCAGCCATCGCAAACCTGGCACGTGCTGAGAATGACATGGCAGCTCTACCCCAAATCCAATACCCTGCGGACATTATGCAGGGCTGCTGGAAAGGGAAGCGGCGGGCGCAGCGGCGCAGAGGACGGGGCTAGTCCTCGTCCATCTTGAGCGCCGCGACGAACGCCTCTTGCGGGATCTCGACCTTGCCGAACTGACGCATCCGCTTCTTGCCCTCTTTCTGCTTGTCGAGGAGCTTGCGTTTGCGGCTGGCGTCGCCGCCATAGCATTTGGCGGTGACGTCCTTGCGCAGGGCCGAGATGGTTTCACGGGCCACGACCTTGCCGCCGATGGCGGCCTGGATCGGGATCTTGAACATCTGGCGCGGGATAAGGTCTTTCAGCTTCTCGCACATCGCCCGGCCACGCTGTTCGGCGCGCGCGCGGTGGGTCAGCATCGAGAGCGCATCAATCGGCTCGTCGTTGACCAGCATCTGCAGTTTCACGAGATCGCCTTCGCGGCGGCCGATCTGGCTGTAGTCAAACGAGGCATAACCCTTCGAAATCGACTTCAGGCGGTCGTAGAAGTCGAACACCACTTCATTGAGCGGCAGCTCGTAGCGGATCATGGCGCGTGCGCCGACGTAGGACAGTTCCTTCTGGATGCCGCGCCGGTCCTGACAGAGCTTGAGGATGCCGCCGAGATATTCGTCGGGCGTGAAGATGGTTGCCTCGATCCATGGTTCGTGGATGTCGAGGATTGCCATCACGTCGGGCATGTCCGCCGGGTTGTGGAGGTCGATCGTCGTGCCGTTACGCATGTGCAGTTCGTAGACGACCGACGGGGCTGTCGCGATCAGGTCGAGGTCGAACTCGCGGCTGAGACGTTCCTGGATGATTTCGAGGTGGAGCAGGCCAAGGAAGCCACAGCGGAAGCCGAAGCCGAGAGCGGCGGAGGTTTCCATCTCATAGGAGAAGCTGGCGTCGTTGAGGCGCAGTCGTCCCATGGCGGCGCGCAGATCCTCGAACTTCGCGGCGTCGACCGGGAAGAGTCCGCAAAACACGACAGGCTGCACTTCGCGGAAGCCCGGCAGCGCTTCTTCGGTCGGCTTGCGTTCGTCGGTGACGGTGTCGCCGACAGAGCAATCGGCGACTGTCTTGATCGAGGCGGTGAAGAAGCCGACTTCGCCGGGGCCGAGTTCATCGGCGTCGATCAGCTTGCCGGGCAGGAACACGCCGACGCGGTCGAGCGTGTAGTGCGCGCCGGTCTTCATCATCTGGACTTGCTGGCGCTTCTTCAGCGTACCATCAACGATGCGCACGATGACGACGACGCCGAGATATGTGTCGTAGTAGGCATCGACCAGAAGCGCCTTCAGCGGTGCTGTCGCGTCCCCCGTCTTCGGCGGCGGCAGGCGCGTGACGATGGCTTCGAGCACGGTATCGACGCCGAAGCCGGTCTTGGCGGAAATCTCGAGCGCGTCCGACGCGTCTATGCCGATAACGTCCTCGATCTGCTGCTTCACGCGGCCGACTTCAGCGGCGGGAAGATCGACCTTGTTCAGGACGGGCACAATCTCGTGGTTGGCGTCGATGGCCTTGTAGACGTTGGCGAGCGTCTGGGCCTCGACGCCCTGCGACGCGTCAACGACCAGGAGCGATCCCTCGCAGGCGGCGAGGCAGCGCGAAACCTCGTAGGCGAAGTCGACGTGGCCGGGCGTGTCCATCAGGTTGAGGACATAGGTCTCGCCATCCTTGGCCTTGTAGTCGAGGCGGACGGTCTGGGCCTTGATGGTGATGCCGCGTTCCTTCTCGATATCCATGGTATCGAGGACCTGCTCGGTCATTTCACGCGCGGTAAGGCCGCCCGTCATCTGGATGATGCGGTCCGCCAGCGTCGACTTGCCATGGTCGATGTGGGCGATGATGGAGAAGTTTCTGATCTTGTTCCGGGGAGTCATTTCTTGTTCCTTGGCGCGGCGTCTAGCAGACCCGGGAAAAAGGGGAAAGCACGACCGCCAGACCTGCGGCAAACCGTTCGCCTATCAGGCTTTTTCGGCCTGAATGGCATGATCGTTGCGGCCCGTGGGGCATGGAAGGGAAACCTGAAACGCTGTTGCAGCAGCCGCATGTCGGCTTCAAGGGGATCTGGACCACGGTTCGGGGCGGCTGGACCAGCCATGTCCAAGCCTGGAAGCGACCGGACTGGCTTGCTGGCCTGCAGCCTCTTCCGCGCGACATGGCCAGCCATCTGGCGGCAATTGCGATTGTCACGGCGCTTGTTCTCACATCGCTGAGCTATGGCGACGCCTACCAGCGGCGCATCATGGAAGCCCGCGCCATCGCTTCGGGCGAACACCCTCTATACTCCGTGCTGCCGCATGAAACGCCCGAAGCCGAGCCCAATTCCGCACCCGCGGAAACTGTCCCGAAACCAGCCACCTCAGCGCCCGCAGCCACGCCAGCTCTTCCCCCGCTGGGCGAGCCTTTCATAGAGCGTTTCGAGGGAGACGAGCTGAGCGAGCGCTGGTTCGTCTCGGATGGCTGGAGCAATGGCGACTGGATGGACAATGACTGGCGCGCCAGCCAGGTGACTCTCGGCGAGAACGGCCTCGCACTCACCATGGAGCCGGCGCCGGAGGGATCGGAAAAGATCCTCAAGTCGGCCGAGTTCCGCACGCACGAATTCTTCCGGTATGGGTATTTCGAAATCCAGATGCGTGTTCCGCGCGACGCCGGCATCGTCACTGGCTTCTTCACCTACGCCCACACGGATGGCAAAACGCAGTCGAACGAGATCGATATCGAAATTCTCGGCCGCAACACGCGCTTGCTGGAAGCGACCATCCACGAGAACGGCAAATCAAATCACACGGTGGTGCAGCTGCCCTTCGATGCCGCGGACGGCTTCCATACCTACGGCTTCGATTGGCGGGCTGATTCCGTGCGGTGGTATGCGGACGGAAAGATGATCCACGAGGTAAAGGGAGACGCGGCCGCACGTCTGGTCAGGCCGCAGCAGCTTATCGTCGACCTGTGGGCTACTCACAAGTTGAACGAATGGGTCGGTCCGCTGAAGATTTCAGACGGCCCCTGGAAGCTGGATGTCGCCTGCATCGCCTACCATCCAGTCGCGCCACGCGGTCGGCCACTGTGCGACTGACCGCACCAAAGCTTGAAATCTTTCGAAACACGCCCGCCTAGACCGGCTTGAGCCGGTGATGCACGACGCCCCACTCATTTCCGTCGCCATGGCCGAACAGGCCGGCCGTGGCAAGGAAGAACAGCCGCCAACGGCTTTCCCACAGCTTCGCGTCCTGGCCATAGACGTCGCTGAGGATCGGACGGATAGCCTCCCGGTTGGCATCAAAGTTCTTCAGCCAGTCAATCGCCGTGCGTCCATAGTTCTTGCCGTTCCACCACCATTCGCTTTCGACTTCGAACAGGTCGGGAAAGTTGGCGATCAGGTCGCGACTGGGCATCACGCCTCCTGCGAAGAAATGATGAGCCACCCAGTCGGCCGGGTCATTGACGTCGAAGCGGTAGGGGGCCGAGCGATGCGCAAACACGTGCATGAACATCCGCCCGTCTGATCGCAGCCAGCGGCGGCATTTCTCCAGCAGGGCGCGCCAGTTGGACATGTGCTCGAACATTTCCACCGACACGATCCGGTCGAACGTCTCCGCGATATCGAACGTGTTCATGTCCGCGGTAATTATCCGTACATTGGCGAGACCCTGGCGCGCGGCCTCGGCCTCGATGTGCGCCTTCTGGCTGGCGGAGTTGGACACCGCCGTGATGGTGGCGCCGGGATAGCGGGCGGCCATCCAGAGCGTCATCGAACCCCAGCCGCAGCCGAGTTCGAGAATGTCCTGCCCGTCGCGCAGCCCTGCGTTGGCGCAGGTCTTGCTCAGCGCGCGTTCCTCCGCGATCGCCAACGTGTCGGCGGCGGACTCGTACAGGCAGCTGGAATATTTGAATCGCGGCCCGAGGCATAGGCGGAAGAAGGCGGCCGGGACTTCATAGTGCTGGGCGTTGGCATCGGCAGTGTGTGCAGCGATCGGATGCTTGCGCATGTCTTCGGCAAAGCGGGCGGAGGCGTCTTTCGGCGTCTCTTTGAGCTGACGCTTCACGCGCCCGACGAGAAACGACACCGCGCCGCGACGGACACTGTCGGGCAAGGGCGCAAATTCGAATGCGATGATCGCCCGTGCAACAAGGCTCATGGTGGCTTGCCTTTCGGCGGCAATGGGAAGAACGCGCTGACCCGGCGCTGATAATCGCGAAACTTGTCTCCCCGGCTCTTGAGCATTGTCTTCTCGAGCGCGGGAACGCCGGTGCCGAAGCGGAGAATGAGGAACATAATCACTGGCGCGATCCACGTAGCCCAGCTCCACGGCTCGGTCGGATCGAAGGCGATGACCGGATAGGCGAGCCAGCCGAACCATTCGAAGAAATAGTTGGGATGGCGCGACCAGCCCCACAGGCCCCCGTCCATGACCGCGGCGTGATGACCTTCGCGCTTGAACTTGCGCATCTGCTCATCGGCCAGCCCCTCGCCGGCAATCGCGACAACCAGCACCAACGCGCCAAGCCAGTCGCGCAAGCCGAACTCTGCTGCACCTCCATGAGCGGCGACGAATACGGTCAGCGTCAGGATGGCTGTCGCCGGCGCCTGCACGATAACGAGCCAGAACATGTTGGCCTGGAAATTCGCTCCCCACTCCTCGCGCAGCCCGGCATAGCGCGTATCCTCGCTACTGGTCGCAACCCGATGGGCGATATAGCCGCCAAGCCGGATCGACCACACCGCAGCCAGCCCGGCGACAAGAACCTGCCGCGTAGCGTTTGCCGCCGGCTCAGGCCACATCGCGGCCAAGACGCAGGCGACGCCTGTTCCAAATGTCCAGAAAACGTCGACCCACCCGCCATTCCGCACGGCCCGTTGCAACAGCCATGCAGCGGTCATGACGACCGCCATGCCGGCAAGAATGACAAGAAATGGCATCATCGGGTTCATCAACGCTATACGCGTAGCTCTTACTGACGGATCAACCTGTGTCAGCTAGAAAGCGCGCACCCGGTCCTTTTGCGGCCCAAGTGGAGTTGCCTGAAACCATGCCGACAGCCCTTAAGGTCGATGGTCTCTCCAAAAGTTATGGCGGCAAGCGCGCGGTCGACGCCGTCACCTTCGAGGTAAAAAGCGGCGAACTGTATGCGCTTCTCGGCCCGAACGGCGCCGGCAAGACGACGACGCTGCGGATGATCGCGGGACTGCTCAACGCCGATGGCGGACAGATCAGCGTGTTCGATGTGGATGCCCGCAACGACCCACTTGCAGCAAAACGCCTGATCGCCTGGCTGCCGGACGAGCCGCTGCTCTATGACAAACTCACGGCGTGGGAATACCTCGAATTTGTCGCCGGCCTGTGGGGCGTTGACATAGCCGAGGCGCGCAACCGCGCCGAACACCTCCTGAAGCTTCTCGGCCTGTGGGACAACCGCAATGACCGCTGCGAGACGTTCTCGCGCGGAATGAAGCAGAAAGCCGTGCTGGCGGGCGCGCTGATCCACGAACCAAAGCTGCTGATGCTCGACGAGCCGCTGACAGGCCTCGACGCCGCGGCCAGCCGCCTTGTGAAGGACATGATCCGCCGGCGTGTTGAAGAGGGCGCAGCTGTGATCCTCACCACGCACATCCTCGAAGTGGCCGAGCGCATGGCCGATCGCATCGGCATTATCAAGGACGGCAAACTGTTGACCGAGGGTAGTCTGCGAGACCTGCAGTCCCATGCAGGTGCGCAGGGCCAGTCTCTTGAAGACGTCTTCCTCTCACTTACCGCCCCATCGCCGGCCATCCCGGCGCCACAAGCTGCGCAATGAGTAAGGCAAAGACGAAATCAAAATCGCTGAGCGGGAAACCCGGCGGCATTCGCTGGCTGATGGGACATGAGCTGCGACTGTTCTGGCGGCGCGGCAGGATGAACCCACGCAGTGGCGTGATCCTCGTTGGCCTGATGCTCGGCATCTGGTCGCTCGCCAGCTTTTTCGTTTTCGCGAAGGTCGGCCCGATGATCCCGCCGCCTCCGTTCGACGACGGACCAGCACATGGACTGGTGCTGTCCGCCATCAACATTGTCGTCGCCTTCATGGGATCGGTGATGATGTCGGGAGCGATCCTCGCGGCCGTCGAGGCAATCTACACACGCAACGATCTCGATCTTCTTCTTTCGACGCCGATCTCGGCGTGGCGCATTCTCGTCGTGCGTTCGTCGGCGATCGCGATCGGGGCGATGCCGCTCTACGCTGGGCTGCTTGGCCCGCCCCTGCTCTGGATGGCGATCTTTTCCTCGCCTCTGTGGCTTTCGGCAATCTTGTTCATTCCCACACTGGCTTTTGCAGCGACAGGCATCGCCCTGATGATCGTAACGGCGCTTTTTCGCCTGATCGGGCCACGGAACACGCGTGTGCTGGCGCAGATCCTCAGCGCGGTGGCGGGCGCCGCCGTCTTCCTGTCCTTCCAGTATTTCAATGTCAGCTCGCGCGACGACGGCCCGATGACGCCCGAACAAACGGCGGCTCTGATCGCAGCGCTGAATATCGATCCCCATGTATGGTGGCTGTTTCCAGCGCGCGCCTTCACGGGAGACATTCCCGCGACCTTGCTGTGGATCGCGACGACAGCAGCGATCTTCCCCCTAGGCGTATTCGTGTTCAGCCGCAGCTTTGTCGTTGACGCGGCCGCAGCTGCAGCTATGGGCCAGAAGAAGCGTGTTGCGGATGCGCGCGTCGCTGCGGTCCGCGGCGGCGTAATGAGTTCGGTGGTCCGCAAGGAGTTGCGCCTCCTCCTGCGGGACCCGTTGTTGCTCTCGCAGATCGGACTGCAGCTGCTTTATTTCCTGCCGCTGGGCTTTGTGCTGTTGCGGCCAGGCACGGACTTCCAGCTTACGCCCGCCGCCTTCGCTCCCGCACTCACGCTGCTCGCGGGGGCGCTAGCGGGAAGTCTGATCTGGATCACCGCATCGGCAGAAGATGCGCCTGATCTGATATCATCCGCGCCGGTGCGAACGCAGTCGGTCGACCGGGCCAAACTGTTCGCTGCAATCGCGCCGGTTCTAACGCTGATGGCCCTGCCACTAATCGCCTTGTCCATTCGCGATCCCTGGGTCGGCGCGTGGACAACGGCGGGCGTGGTGATCAACGCGCTGTCCGCAGCCCTGATCGGCATCTGGCGGCGCACACAGAGTTCAAGGAAAGATTTTGTCCGCCGCCGCCAAAGCGGATCACTGATCACGTCGCTCGGCAAAGCGCTTGTGGGCATCGGACTGACAGCGGCGGTGGGAGCGGGCGCCTACGGCTTGCCCTGGCTCTCAATCATTCCGGCGATTATCGCGTTGGCGATGCTCGGGGCGCTGTATAAGCCCACGCCTCAGTTCGCGGCGACGCCCTAGACAGTCAGCGGCCGCGCCGGGAGATCCGCGAACTTGCGGCCATCGCCCGCCATAGCACGCAGCAAACCCGACACCCGGATTTCCGGCACGTTCTTCGACACGCGCTCGGCCACCTCCAGCGCGCGCGCGAGGCTGATCTTGTCGGCGAGGAACATTGGTCCTCCCTTATCCTGCGGCCAACCGTAGCCGTTGAGCCACGTCACATCGATGTCGCCCGGCCGCTGCGCCATGCCCTCTTCCAGGATCGACGCGCCCTCGTTGATCATAGGGAAGATGCACTCTTCCAGGATTTCTTCGCGCGTTACGCTGCGCTGGGGCACACCAGAGGCGGCCGCGAATTCCTTGACGATCGCCTCGACTTCTGGAGACGGCCGGCCGATGCGGTTTTCGTCGTAGTCGTAGAACCCGGCGCCGGATTTCTGACCCCGGCGCGGCGTGCGCTCGCAGATCATGTCGCGCAGCGGGTTCGCTGTCTTTGCGCCCGGCTTCCATCCGATATCGAGGCCGGCGAGATCGGACATCTGGTATGGCCCCATCTTGAAACCGAAGGTGTTGAAGGCCGCATCGATCTCCCACGGCATCACGCCCGCTTTCAAGAGATGTCCAGCCGACAGCTGACGCGTGGAAAGAATTCGATTGCCGATGAAGCCCGGGCAGACGCCGGCGAGCACGGCGACCTTGTTGATCTTCTTTGCGATAGCCATCGCAGTTGCGACGACCGTATCCGACGTATGTTTCGCCCGGACGATCTCGAGCAGCTTCATAACATTGGCGGGCGAGAAGAAGTGCAGCCCGATCACGTCCTGCGGCCGCTTCGTCACGGACGCGATCTCGTTGATATCCAGATAGGACGTGTTGGTGGCAAGGATCGCGCCCGGCTTGCAGATCCTGTCGAGGTCCGCGAAAATATCCTTCTTCACGGCCATGTCTTCGAACGCGGCTTCGATCACGAGATCGCAGTCGGCGAGTTCGTTCCGATCGAGCGAACCGGTCAGCAGACCCATGCGGACGCCAACTTCCTCCTGCGGGAAGCGGCCCTTGTCGGCGGAGTTCTGATAGTTCTTGCGGATCACGCCGAGACCGCGATCGAGCGCCGCCTGCTGCACTTCCACAATCTTCACCGGGATGCCGACATTGGCGAAGTTCATCGAGATGCCGCCGCCCATCGTGCCGGCGCCGATGACTCCAACTTTGACGATCTCCTTGACCGGAGTCGCGGCCGGCAAGCCCTTTACCTCCCAGGCGGCTTTCCCGGACGTTGCAATGTAGGCAGAGATTTCTTCGGCGGGAGCAGCGGGGGGAATGAGACCGGCGGTCATGTGATTTCCTCGCAGACGTGGGCGCGGATGAGACCCGCGCCCCTGGCACGAAAATGCAGGAGTGTCCGTGCCGCGACCTCGCGGGCGCGTCAACAGAATGCATTTTATGACATGAAATCGATTTGTGTAATCGCGCCTCTGCGACATCGCGTCAGCAGCTTACGCCGGGGCAACATACTTGCTTGCAGACCAACTAGTTTGCTCTATCGCAACAATGAGTGGGCGGAAAATCATAGCGAAGGGCGCATCTGCTGATGGGCTCGACACGACCCGCCTCACACAAGCGGAACGTCGGGAGACGGCAGAACGCGCCATACTCGAAGCCGCGATGACCATTGTCGCTGAACGCGGACTCGACGCGCTGACCCTCCATGAAGTCGGAGAAGCTGCTGGATACAGCCGCGCCCTGCCCGGCCATTATTTCGGAACGAAGAGCGCGCTGCTCTCCGCCCTCGCTGACCACATCGTCGCGATCTACAACGACCGCGTCAACAAGGCCGTCGCCCCTGCCCAGACGCTCCAACAATTCTGCGATTACATAGCCCTCTCTTTCGAAGACATTCGCCGCCATCCTGAAACCGCGCGCGCTTACCAGTCCATTCTCGCCGGCAGCCTTCATCGCCGTGAGCTCGTTCCCATTGTGGAGCGTCTCAACCAAGCCGGGATCGATGCCCTGGTGAGCGCCATCAAGTTGTTACGTGACAACGGCGAGGTCCGGAGTGACGTCCGGCCGCGCATCGAAGCCTCTATCATTCTTGCGTCCCTGCGTGGAGTTACCTTCCATTGGTTGACCAAACCCGATCCCGTATTCCTGTCGCGCATGCGCGAAGCTCTGACGACGAACATCCGACGGTCGCTCGCGCCCTGACGGAGCCGGTCGCACGGAGCCTGGAATACTGGGCCGCCACACGAGGCGGTCTCCCTGCGCTTTTCGAAGGCGCGGCCAAGCTGACATATCATGAGTGGAACGAATACGCCGACATGCTGGCGGAGGCGCTAGCCGGCCGCGGGCTAGGCCTCAATGATGTCGTCGCTGTGCGGTGCCGCAATCGCATCGAGTGGGCGGTGATCGCGCTGGCCTGCTCCAAGATCGGCGCCCGGCTGCTGACGCTGGATGCCCAGCTGACACCGCGCACCTTGCGAGAGCGTCTGATCGAGAGTCACGCCGGCGCCTTCATCGTCGGAGACGTGGAGCCTGCGCGGATAGCTCCTGCGCTCGAGGGACTGCCGCTGCGGTTGCGCGCCACGATGGATCACGCGTCGCCGGGCTTCTTCAACTTCTGGGATCTTTTCCCGCCCATCGCTCGGCCGCGCTTTGGCGCCGCGCAGCCGTCACTGCTGGCCTGGACGTCCGGCGCAACTGGCCGGGCGCTGCCGATCGGATTGCCGCCCCGCCGGGCCGCGCCCGCATCGATCTCACGCCCCCCTGCGCCGGAAACCGGAACGTCGCTGATCACCGTGCCGATGCATCGGGTGTGGGGACCCGTGCAGTTCTGGGCGGCGCTGATCGCGGGTCGCTCGATTGCGTTGTCTCATTCGCATGACGCCTCAGGCGCGCTCGACATGATCAGCAGGCGCCAGATCACGCACTGGAGCGCCATGCCCGAGACCTTTGACGAACTGCGCAAGCTTGGAGCAGAAGCAGTGCGCCAGGCCCATACGTCGTCCCTGAGGGAACTGGTGATCGGCGGAGCGCCGGCGGCAACGGATCTCAAGGAGTGGCTGGCGGGTCTGTTCGGCCCGATCCTCAGTGAGGCCTACGGGTCGACCGAGACGGGGCTCATCTCGACGATGCAGGTCGCGCATCAAACCGACAAACCCGGAAGCTGCGGCAGGCCGATCCGCGGCGTCAGCGTCGAGATCCGCGACTCGAGTGGACGGCGCTTGCCCGCCGGCGCGGCCGGGGAGATCTGGGCGCGGACCCCCCAAACAATCGAGTGCGATCTTCCGCTGTTCGCCTGTCTGGTCCGGCGCGACGAAGATGGGTTCATAGCCACGGGAGACGTGGGGCGAGTGGATGATGACGGTTTCATCTACATCACCGGCAGGGCGACCGGCCGGTCGCCGGCAGACATGCGACACGCTGGCTAGGGCTCCGAATCACCGGCGGGATGACGGCCGGCAGGAGCTGATGCGGGCGCCCCGTAAGGAATATCGACCAGCGGGGCCCTAAGGAGCCTGTTTTTTCGGGAAATTCCGCGACGTTCCGGCGCAGACTAACATGCGTCAACGCAGCGCTGTGCCTTGAAGGTCAAGTGTTTCCTAAGTCTTTGGGAGCAAAACTGATCCCGGGGCAATGCAAGAACCTCACGCTTGAATGTTTAAGAAGACCAACACACCGAAACCCAGCGATCCACTGGCTGACCGCATGCGCAAGATCGCAGCGGCGCCGGCGGAAGAAGTAACCAATTCCTCCGCCCATACCGGCGAAAAGCGGGCCGAACGGAAATCGACCTTCAAGTCTGGGACGGTCACCACCCTCGGCGGCGAACGGGTGGATGTTGTGGTTAAGAACATCAGCGCCACCGGCGCCCGAATCGAATTCTTTCGCGACATACAGCTGACCGACCGCGTCATGCTGTCCGAACCGACGCTGCGGATAAGGACGTGGGCCTATGTCGTCTGGCAGACGCGCGGGGTCGCGGGCCTCCAGTTCGCGCAAACCTGACCCCTGCAACAGATGCCCGTGCGACTTGTTCGCACGCGACCAAGCGCGCGCTCGACGATTTGATGCGGAAGCGCCAGCTTTGCAGGCATGAGCGGTCCGAGCTCCAAACCCAAGCGCGATATCTGGCTCGCCATCCGGCGTGGCCTGCGTCTGTCCTGCCCTGCGTGCGGGCGCGGACGGCTGATGGCAGGGTATCTGCGCCAGGCGGAAGGCTGTCTCCAGTGCGGCGAGCGGACGGGCGACATCCGCGCGGACGACGCGCCGGCCTGGGCGACAATCCTGGTGGTCGGCCATGTGGTGTCGCCGATGTTCTTCCTGTTCGCCAACCCTGACGCCGATGCAGTCTGGCTGCCGTTCCTGGTGATAGCGGGGTTGGTTGTCGGGCTGACCCTGCTGCTGCTGCCGCGCATGAAGGGTTTGTTCGTGGGACTGATCTGGGCGTCGCGCGCCGGCGAGGCGGAGCCGGGCTGAGCGGCGCCCAAGCGGGTGCGTTCTCGCGGGTGAGCGCGAGGCGGTTGGGAATTGCAATCAATCGTTGAGTATTCGGAGGAGGTCCGCGCGCGAGCGCGGGGCCCCCTCCGTCTTGAGCGCAAGGGCGCGCAATCCACCTCCCCCGCCTGCGGCGGTGGAGGACTTCGAGCACGCTCACTGAGTCCTCCACCGTGCACAGCACGGGGGAGGTGGATTGCGCCGAAGGCGCAAGACGGAGGGGGTTCTCTTCCATCTCTCGCCGGATGCGTTCAGCACGGCGTTGGGCGAGGCGTTCGAGATTCTGGAACAGCGTGCCCACTCGGCCCAGCCGCGCGAGAAGCTCTCCGAGCGAGCGGGCGCGGTGGGGCTCATGCAGGCGGCTGCGAGGCGTGTAGATGAAAGGCAGGCCAAGGATCTGGCGGGCGCGCTCGTGAATCAGGAGGTGGACGCCGTGCTCGGCGACAGCGATGTGGGCTTCGAGGCTGGCGCGCAGGTGCGGCGTGTTGCGGAGGTCTTCGAGACAGACAGGGTTTTCCAGCCAGCTGATGATTTCGGAAAGATAATCGCGCGTGACCTCGCGCAGCCGCGCGACGGGGTCGAGCGGGAAC
>CAIKXW010000456.1 GCA_903831485.1 uncultured Alphaproteobacteria bacterium
GAGGGCGACGCGTTAGTCGTTGAGACGCGCAACGTGCATCCCCAGCAGCCGAGCCTGATCTCGAAGACGGGCAAGGTGACGGAACGATTCTCGCGCTGGTCGGACACCCAGGTGCTCTATGAGTTCGTGGTGGAGGATCCTTCGCTGTACACGCAGACATGGCGCGGCGAGATGGCGCTGAACACATCGAAGCAGATGTATGAGTTCGCCTGTCACGAGGGCAATCATGCGATGCTGGGCATTCTTGGCGGCGCGCGCGAGCTTGAGGCGCAGGGGATTACGCCGACAGTCGGACCAGGGATCGCGGCGGGTCTCGTACCACCGAGCAAGCGGACGAAGGTTGCCGGGAACTAGGCTTTGAGTTGAGCCGGATGGATCAGGGCGCAGCTTCGGCTGCGCCCTTTTGCTTTGCCGGTGCGGTCGGCTTCGCCGCACTGGTGTCTGACCGAGACGAAGCGAACTATCTGTGGCGTCCGGGCGGCGCGGGCGAGTCGGCGAGCCTGCTCGGATATCCGGTGACGGAGATCGAGGACATGCCGGACATCGCGGCCAACGCGATCGCGATTGCGTTCGGCGATTTCCGGCGCGGCTATCTGATGGTGGATCGGCAAGGGGCTCGCGTGTTGCGCGATCCGTATTCGTTGAAGCCCTACGTGCTCTTCTACACGACCGAGCGCGTGGGCCGCGGGGTGCAGAACTTCGACGCGATCAAGGTGATGAAGTTCGCGGCAACTTAGTGCCTGGGCCATCGCCGGAGGCGCAGCAGCGCCGCCGGCGATGGCGTTGCGCGGCGTCTTGATCTTGTGGGCGTCTTGAGGATTATGCCGCGCGAGAAACAGGGGAGCCGTTCATGGGCGTATCGACACCGGAGGAGATGGCCGAGGCTTTCGTGGATCGCTTTGGCGAGCGCGACGCGGCAGGCCTGCTGGCGCTGTATGCGGATGATGCCGCATTCACCTTCGATGGCGTGAACTTTGCGCGCGGCAAGGAGCAGATCAAGCAGGCGCTGGACGGGCTCCTGGTGTCTCCGATGCGGCTGCGCGGGAAGTATGAGAGCGTGCTTGTGGCTGGTGATGTCGCGTTGTGCAGTCTGCGCTGGGAGATGCTCGATCCGGATGGCTGGATCGACCAGGACGGATTGTCTGTGGAAGTGCTGAAGCGCGGCGCGGACGGGAAGTGGCGCTTTGCGATCGATGATGCGACGGGCGCGAGCCGCGAGCGGGACTGATTTACCAGTAGCCCGACATCAACTCTTTCGCCCACTGCGGTTCTCGCACGTCTCCACGCGGTGCGAAGCCCGTCATCCAGGGTTTCAAGTCGAGGACGGGCGTGCCGTCGATGGCGTCAGGGCCTTCGACGTGGAGCGTTGTGCTTTCGACCTTCAGCACCTTGCAGATCGTGAGGCCGATGCGGTTGGGGCGGTTCTTGCCGCGCTGGGCGAAGATGCCGGCGAGCGGCCATGCTGTGTTGCCGCGTGGATGGCGCGCGCCGAGCGTGGGTGTGGCCGCTTCGGCGTGGTGGAAACAGTAGAGCACTTCGACGTGGGAGAATGAGTCGAGGCTGAGCAGCGCGTCGGCGGTGAAGCGTGTGGTATCGAGTTCGATGTGGGTGGTTTCGGCGTCCCAGTTGTCGTCGGTGGGATCGGCGCGGGTGGTGCGGACGTAACCGATGGGGGTGAGGGTGATGTTTATCGCGCGAGTCCCCTTGTGGCGGTCCCCCCACCCGCATCGTGTTCGCTGAAGGTCCTGTAGGCGGAGCCCTCCCCCTTCTAGGGGGAGGGGTCAAACCTAGCGCGGCTGCATGCGGATGCCGCCGTCGAGGCGGACGGACTCGCCGTTGAAGTAGCCGTTCTGGATCATCTGCAGGGCGAGGCTGGCGTATTCATCCGGCATCCCGAGGCGCTTGGGGTTGAGGACGGTGGCGGCGAGGGCCGCTTTCACGTTCTCGGGGGCGCCGGCGAGGAGCGGGGTGTTGAACAGGCCGGGCAGGATGGTGTTCACGCGAATGCTCTCGGTGGAGAGGTCGCGGGCGATCGGCAGGGTCATGCCGATGACGCCGCCCTTGGAGGCGGAGTAGGCGGCCTGGCCGATCTGGCCGTCTTCAGCGGCGACGGAGGCGGTGTTGACGATTGCGCCGCGATCGCCGTCGGGCAGGACGTCGAGCGTCAGCATGCCGGCGGCGGATTTCGCGATGCAGCGGAAGGTGCCGACGAGGTTGATCTGGATGATGCGGTCGAACTGCTCGAGCGGGAATGACTTGATCTCGCCGGTTTCCTTGTTGCGGCCGGCGGTCTTGAAGGCGTTGCCGGTGCCGGCGCAGTTCACGAGGATGCGCTCCTGCCCGTTGGCAGCGCGCGCCTGTGCGAAGCCGGCGTCGACGGAGGCCTCGTTGGTGACGTTGACGTTGCAATAGACCGAGCCGGTTTCGGCGGCGAACGGAACGCCGGTCTTCTCGTTCATATCGAAGATGGCGACCTTGACGCCGTGCGCGCGCAGCGCCCTGACGGTCGCGCCGCCTAGTCCGGAGGCGCCGCCGGTGACAATGGCCGAGATCGAGCTGTCGAGTTTCATGGGTGTTTCCTGCGCGACGATTGACGTTCGCGGCAGCTTTAGTTCGGCGAAGCGCCCGCGCCTAGCCGTGACGTGAGGTTAGCCGGGTGAGGCGCTTTCGTACGTGTACAGAACCGATCGGTCATCGTCGGGCATGAACCAGGCGCGCAGGCCGTCATCGGTCGCTTCGAACCAGGCCGGGTTCTGGAGCATGGAGCGGCCCGACGGCGACCACAGAA
>CAIKXW010000457.1 GCA_903831485.1 uncultured Alphaproteobacteria bacterium
ACCAGTCGCGACGCCCGCCGCCCATCCGGAGCAAACACGGCAACGCCGGTGAGGACATCATGCTTGCGACCCGACAGCAGACGCAGGCAAGCCCGCGCCTCTTCCACGGTCTCGGCCTTGGGCAGGATGCGCCGCCCAACCGCCACCACAGTGTCAGCCGATATAACGAACATCCCCGCGACCCCCGCCCGCGCCGCCTCGCCCTTCTGAACGGCGAGCCTGAGCGCGAGCTGGCCGGGCCGCTCGTCGCGCAGGGGCGTCTCGTCGATGTCAGCGGGGGCGACCCGGTCCGGAACCAGGCCGATCTGGCGCAGCAAGTCCAGCCGTCGCGGGCTCGCGCTGGCAAGCGCAAGCCCCGGACTGGCCGCTGGGGCCGCCGTCACTTGAAGCGGTAAGTGATGCGCCCTTTGGTCAGGTCGTAGGGCGTCATCTCGACGAGCACCTTGTCGCCTGTCAGGACGCGGATGCGGTTTTTCCGCATCTTTCCGGCCGTATGCGCAATGATCTCGTGATCGTTGGCCAGCTTCACGCGAAACGTCGCATTAGGCAGCAATTCAACGATCGTGCCTTCGAATTCGATAAGCTCTTCCTTCGCCATGAAAATCCTTACAGGCGGCTGGGTCGTGGGCGAGGCCCCTATACACGGTTTCGCGGGGAATAGTCGATTCCCCTGAAAAAGCAGTGAGTATCAGCTCCGGGCATGCAGCGCGCAGACCAGCGTGAACAGCCTGCGGGCGGTGTCAAAGTCGACTTCCGCCTTGTCCGCCAGTCGCTCCGTCAGCACCTGCGACCCCTCATTGTGCAAGCCCCGTCGCCCCATATCGATCGCCTCGATCTGCGAAGGCGAGGAACTCCGGATCGCGTCGTAGTAACTGTCGCAGATCATGAAGTAGTCCTTGATCACCCGGCGTAGCGCCGTCAGCGACAGCAACAGCTTCCGAACCGGCGGGCCATCCTGCTCCGAGATTTCGAACACAAGGCGGTTGTCGGCCAGCGACAACACAACGTTGTACGGCCCGCCCTCGTGGCCGATCACCTTGAAGCTGTTGCTCTCGATCAGGTCGAAGATCGCAACCTTGCGCTCATGCTCCGCGTCAGGCCCGGCTGGCGCCAGGCTCTTATCGTCGATCTCGATCGAGGCGATGCGCGCGTTTGAGGTCATCCCCCGCCCCGCCGTATCGACACCGATAGGCCGTGCGCCGGCAATCCCTCGCACTTCGCGAGAGTCTCGGCCGCCGCCGCCAGATGCCGGAAGCCCTGCTCGCTGATGCGCTGCACCGAGGTGCGCTTCATGAAGTCCAGCACCGAAAGCCCGGATGCGAACCGAGCAGCGCCGGATGTCGGCAGCACGTGGTTGGACCCGGTCACATAATCTCCCAGAGCTTCCGGCGCATACCGCCCCAGGAAGATCGCACCCGAGTGACGTACATCGTTCGCGATCGCATCAGGATCACTCGTCGCGATCTCCACATGCTCCGGCGCAATCTGGTTCACGATCTCTGCAGCGCCGGCCAGCGGCGCAATGACGATCGCCCCAAAGTCGCGCCACGCATCCACAGCCGTCTTCGACGTGGCCAGATGCACGATCTGCCGCTCCACCGCCACCTCGACGCGCGATGCCCATTCCGCATCGTCCGTGATCAGAATCGACTGCGCCAGCGGATCATGCTCGGCCTGACTCAACAAGTCCGCGGCGATCCATTCCGGGTTGTTCTGGTTGTCGGCGACGACCGTGATTTCCGAAGGCCCGGCGATCGTGTCGATCCCGACATCGCCGAACACGATCCGCTTGGCCGCCGCCACATAGGCGTTGCCCGGCCCCACAATCTTGTCGACCGGCTTGAGATCGCCAGCGCCATAAGCAAGCGCCGCCACCGCCTGCGCCCCGCCGATCGGGTAGAACTCCGTCACGCCCGCCCGCACCGCCGCATACGCAACAGCCGGATTGAAAACCCCGCCAGGCACAGGCGACACCATCACGATGCGCTTCACGCCCGCAGCCCGCGCCGGGATCGCATTCATCAGCACCGAACTCGGATAGCTCGCTCGCCCGCCCGGCACGTAGAGTCCGACCGCGTCCACAGCCGACCAGCGCCAGCCAAGCTCCAGCCCGTTCGGATCGACAAAGCTGTGATCCTTCGGCCGTTGCTCCCGATGATAGCGCTCGATCCGCTCCGCCGCAAAGCTCAGCGCCTCGCGCACATCCGGCGCACACCGCTCCGCCGCCTCCAGCAGATCGACGCCCTTCGCCTGAAGAGTCTGCGGATCGACCTCGACCTTGTCGAACCGGCCGGTCTGCGCGGCCACCGCCTCGCCGCCACGCTGCCGCACATCGCGAACGATCACTGCCGTGACGGCATGCACATCTTCCGTGCCCTGCGCCCGGCGCAGCGACAGGAATTTACCGAACGCCTCGGTGAACCCGACATCGGCGGCGTTGAAGCGGCGAATGCTCATGACCGCTTCTTTTCGTGATCCGGGCGGCGCCGCGTTGGCCACGCGGACCCGATATCCGCCAGCGTGACGTCCAGGCATTCCGCCTTCACCTCGAACTGCGCGTTGCCCGAAAAGACCAGCGTCACAACGCCCGCAGGCGGTTCGGCATCCGGCGCAAACCGGATATCCATCAGCGAGTAGACCGCGTCCACATCCTTGGTGACGCCGCGCGTCCGCACGCTCTCGACGCCCGCGAACGCCAGCACCGAACGCGACCGGAAGAACGGCATGCGCTTGCCCGCCCGCTCCCACTGGAAGCGGTTGATCTCCATGCCGAACGTGCGCGAGCGTGCGTCGAACCGGATGTCCTGCGCTTTCACGAGTCCGTCCTGGGCTGCGGCCGCAATGACGGCCAGCCCGTCGGCGTCCTCTGCCAGGAGCTTCAGCGCGCTCAAAACCCGTTCCTCATCCATGGGCAATGCCTGTCCGAACTGCCGGCGTGGAGCGCCCGCGGCGGTGGCCTTCCCTAAACCACAAAGCCGGATTTCTCCAGCGACACAGCGTCCGGCCCAACGTCAGGCCGAATCCCCCTGCCGGGTGATCTTCGCGCCGCACCGACCAAGCTTTTCCTCGAGGCGTTCGAAACCCCGGTCGAGGTGGTAGATCCGGTTCACCACCGTCTCCCCCTCTGCAACCAGCGCAGCGATAACGAGGCTCACAGACGCCCGCAGATCCGTCGCCATCACCTGTGCGCCCTTCAACCGATGCACTCCGCGTACAACCGCCTCGTTCGCCCGCACCTGGATGTTCGCCCCAAGGCGGCTCAACTCGGGCGCGTGCATGAACCGGTTCTCGAAAATGTTCTCGCGGATCGTGCTCGTGCCCTCGGCGATGCACATCAGCGCCATGAACTGCGCCTGCAGATCGGTCGGGAAGCCAGGATGAGGCGCCGTCACCACGTCGACCGCCTTCAGCGGCACGGATGGATCACGCTTGATCCGCAAACCTTTGGGTTCAACCTCGACCGTCACGCCGGCCTTGCGCAGGCAGTCGATCAACGCGCCGAGATCCTCCTCGCGCGCGCCTTCCAGCAATACGTTTCCGCCGGTCGCCGCTGCCGCGATGGCGAACGTGCCCGCCTCGATCCGGTCCGCGATCACGTCGTGCCGCGCGCCCGTCAGCTTTGCGACACCCTGAATGCGGATCGTCGGCGTGCCGTAACCCGAAACCTTGGCGCCGCACGCATTCAGACAGATAGCAAGGTCGCCGATCTCCGGCTCGCACGCAGCGTTCTCGAGGATCGTCTCACCGTCCGCCAGAACAGCGGCCAGCATGGCATGCTCGGTCGCGCCAACGGACACGAATGGAAACACGATGTGCGCGCCTTTGAGGCCGCGCAGCGCCGCCGCTTTCACATACCCTTCCTCGATGACGATGTCGGCTCCCATGGCCTCGAACGCCTTGAGGTGCAGATCCACAGGCCGCGCGCCGATCGCGCATCCGCCGGGCAGCGACACCGTCGCATGTCCCACACGCGCCAGCAGCGGTCCAAGAACGTTGAACGTCGCCCGCATCTTCCGAACGAGATCGTACGGCGCGATGGTCGAGGTGATGTTCTCCGCGTGCATCCGGCACAGCGCCTCGCCCTTGGGCCATTCCACAACGACGCCCAGGCTCTGCAGCAGCTTCTCCATGAAGCGCGTGTCCGCCAGGTTCGGCGTCGAGGTCAGCACCAGCGGCTCCTCGCAGAGGAGCGACGCCGCCATCAGCTTGAGCGCCGAGTTCTTGGCTCCGGATATGGGAATCCGACCTTCAAGCGGGCCATTCGCGAGAATCGAGAGCTTGTCCATGAAGGTTGGTTATGGTCCCGAAATTGGCCGGCACAAGGCGCACCGACGCCTAATCCGCGTCTGGACGCGACTTTCCGGCGCTATCCGCATCCCCTGCCTGCTCCGCCGCCTTCCGGCGCTTCAGGTTCGCCCGCAGCGCCTCCGCCAGCTTTTTGGCGCGCCTGTCGGCCTGGGCGTTCGGTTTCTGGGGCTTTTGCTGGCTATTCCGCGACATTATGGCCTCTCTACCACCTCCCCTTCCCAATGGGAGGGGTTTCCGTTATGCGGACCCTCCTTGAGCGGGATGCTGCCGTAGCTCAGTGGTAGAGCGCATCCTTGGTAAGGCTGAGGTCGGGAGTTCAATCCTCCCCGGCAGCACCATCCCGCAACGAGACTAGGCGCTTTCCACCCGGACATCCGGCGACATCGCCGCCAGCCGCGCCACATCCTCGTCGGTCATGAACACGTCGAGCGTCAGATCCGTCTCGCCCGACAGCATCTCCGCCGACACCTCGCAATTGTTGTGCAGCCACGCATGCAGCCGTCCGTCCGACGCCGGGATGGTTACCTGCCGCGGACGCCGGTTGCGGAACAGCACGCCCTCGATCCGGAACAGCAACTCGTCTGCGCCCTGCCCCGTTAGCGCCGACACCAGCAGCGCTGGCGGGCTGTGCGTCTCGGCGCGCGCCGTCAAAAGGTCCCGGATCGCGGGCGCCACCGCGTCCGCCTTGTTCCAGACTTCGAGCACCGGCGGCCGCTCAAGCCCCGTCTCCTCCGACAGCTGCTCTAGAATCCCGTACACGTCGTTCGACTGATACTCGGTGTCCGGATGCGCGATATCGCGAACATGGATCAGCATGTCCGCCTCCATCGCTTCTTCCAGCGTCGCGCGGAAAGCCTCCACCAGGGTCGTCGGCAGGTCGGTGATGAACCCCACCGTGTCCACCAGCGCCATCCGCCTGCCCGACGCCGCCACGATCTCCCGCGCCGTCGGATCGAGCGTGGCGAACGGCATGTCCGCCGCCAGCACATCCGACGACGTCAGCCGGTTGAACAGCGTCGACTTGCCCGCATTGGTGTAGCCGACGATCGCCGCTACCGGCGCGCCGCGCTTGGCCCTGCCCTCGCGCTGCAGCCGCCGCGTGCGGCGCACATCCTCAAGCTCGCGCTTGAATCCCGCGATGCGCTTGTCAAGCAAGCGCCTGTCCGTTTCGAGCTGACTTTCACCAGGGCCGCCGAGAAAGCCGAAGCCGCCGCGCTGCCGTTCAAGGTGGGTCCATGTCCGCACCAGCCGCGAGCGCTCATACAGCGACCGCGCCATCTCGACCTGCAGCCGGCCTTCAGCCGTGCGCGCGCGCAAGCCGAAAATCTCGAGGATCAGCCCCGTTCGGTCCACGACCTTGAGCTTCAGTTCTGTTTCCAGATTGCGCTGTTGAACCGGCGTCAGCGCGCCATCGACGATGAAAAGTGTCACACCCTCGTCGCGAAAGCGCTCAGCCAGCGCATCGAGCTGGCCCGATCCAAGAAGCCGCGCCGGGTGAGGCTCGCGAACGTTGACCTGCTCGGCGAACGCCAGCTTTATGCCAAGCGCCTCCGCCAGACCCATGCTCTCTTCAAGACGGGAACGTGCAACATCTGCCCCGCCAATTACGGGCAGAACAACCGCGGCTGTTTCTTCGGGCGGCCGGCGGTCGATCAGATCTCTTGGCAATCAGTCCTCGTCTTCATTCTCGAAGAGATTAACCGGCGCGTTCGGCGCGATGGTCGAGATGGCGTGCTTGTACACCAGCTGCGGCGGGCGACCTTCGCCCTTCAGCAGCACGCAGAAATTGTCGAACCAGGTCACGATGCCCTGGAGCTTGACGCCGTTCACAAGGAACACGGTCAGGGGAGTCTTACCCTTCCGCACGGCGTTGAGGAAAATGTCCTGCAGGTTCTGTTTTTTGTCAGCCGACATGGATGTTGCGAGCCTTCTTTGCTGGGGCCTTGCAGAACGTTTAGCCTTTCAGGCGCGCAATGAGCAATGGCTTGCCCACCCGGTTCGATCGGACGCTGGCGCCAGCCTCACGCATGGCCAAACGCACGAAACACCGCCCATGGGGGCGGCGCCGCGCAGAACAGTCATTACCGATTGCGCGACCGTCAGCCCTGCGGTTCCTTGATACCGAGGCTGGTATCTACGCCGAGCGCCTTCAGCTTGCGGTGCAGCGCCGACCGCTCCATCCCGATGAATGCGGCTGTTCGCGACACGTTGCCCCCAAAACGGGTGATCTGCATCGATAGGTACTCGCGCTCGAAATGCTCCCGCGCATCCCGCAGGGACATGGAGATCATCTGCATCGACCCCGCGGCAGACGCGCTGCCGCCCTTCGAATCGCTCGGCAGGTGTTCCGCCGTGATCGGCCCCGCCGGCTCTCCATTGGTCAGTATCAGCAGCCGCTCCACCACATTCCGGAGCTGCCTCACATTGCCCGGCCACTCGCTCGCCTGCAGTACCGCAATCGCCTCGTCCGCAAACGGGCGCGGCTGCAGCCCCGTCGCATCAGCGACGCGCTGGATGAAGTAGCGCACCAGATCCGGGATATCTTCGCGACGCCGATCCAGCGCCGGCACATCCACCGGCACCACGTTCAGGCGGTAGTAGAGGTCCTCCCTGAACCGCCCCGCTGCGATCTCCGCCCGCAGGTCTCGCGCCGTCGTAGAGATCACGCGCACATCGACCGACACGTCGTCCTGCCCGTTGCGCCGCTTGAACCGCTGGTCGACCAGGACGCGCAGGATGCGGCTCTGCACCGCAAGCGGCATGTCCGAAATCTCGTCCAGCAGGACTGTGCCCGCATGCGCCTGCTCGAACAGCCCGATCTTCGGCGCCTTGCCGTTGCCGGTCTCCTCGCCGAACAGCTCCGCCTCGATCCGCTCAGGATCAAGCGACGCCGTGTTGATCACCACGAACGGCCCGCTCGCCCGTTGCGACCGGTCGTGGATCAGGCGCGCCACCAGATCCTTTCCTGACCCCGGCGGCCCGGAAATCATGATCCGGCTGTTCGTCGCCGCAACCTTGTCGACCGAGTTTGCCAGCTGCGCCATCGCGCTCGAACGGCCCACCAGCTCGTGCGACGACGCCGACCGCGCCATCAGTCGCGAATTCTCCCGCTTCAGCGCCGCATTCTCCAGCGCCCGCTGCACCGTCACGATCAGCTTCTCGGACTTGAACGGCTTCTCGAGATAGTCATAAGCCCCCCGCCGGATCGCCTCGACTGCAGTCTCCACCGTGCCATGGCCGGAGATCACCACCACCGGCAGGAACGGGTCCATCTCCTTCAGGATCGAAAGGATACCGAGCCCATCAAGCTCCGACCCCTTCAGCCAGACATCCAGCACCACCAGCCGCGGCGCCCGC
>CAIKXW010000458.1 GCA_903831485.1 uncultured Alphaproteobacteria bacterium
CCCACCCCGCCTTTCTGGTTGGCGACAGTGATGACACGCATCATGCCCTCCGGGGACTGATCGATGAAATACTCAGAACGCGCCCTTCCGGACTTGAGAGGCTCGCGCGATCGGACATCTCGAACGTCCACTCGGCGCGGGCCTCCGCCAGTTCGGCGGCGGTATCTCTACCTTTCATCAGGAGTGCCTTACCGGAAGGTTTAAGCCATACGTCGGCATACCCGAGAAGTTTGGGCAAAGACGCCAGCGCGCGCGCTGTGAGCAGGTCATACCGCTCGCGCGGCGCCTCCTCGATCCGCACATTCAGCACACGCGCCGGTAGGGCCAGTTCAGTGATAGCCGCCTGCAGGAATTGCGATTTCCGGACGCTCTTCTCGACCAGCGTGACCGACATACCGGATCGTTCCGCAGCCGCGCAGGCGATCAGCAGCCCCGGGAAACCGGCGCCCGACCCGAGGTCGACTATTTTTTCTACCTCACCCGGAATCAGCTCGATCAGCTGCAGGCTGTCGAGCACATGGCGCCGCCACAGATGCCGACCCTCACCCGGTCCGATCAGGTTGATTCGTTCCCGCCACACATCGAGCACGCCGAGGTATGACCGGACGCGCACGAGTGTTTCACGTGAAACACCCGTCAGTCGGACTACATCCTCCGGTCCGAAACCGTCTTCATCGTGCGTCGGCCAGGTCATCGTTCACTCCAGACAATTCCTCGAGCCCGAGCTCGTCCTTCGACGGGCGCTACCTACGGTCGCTGCTCAGGATGAGCTCTTCGCACCGCCGCCCAAGTAGCGCTCATGCTGAGCAGGCCGCGCAGCGGCCGTCTGTCGAAGCACGAGCGCGTGCTCACCCTTGCGCAGCCTTGTCGGCCTTCTTCGCCGCCCGCTTCAGGTTCGCCAGCACCGCGGTGATCGCGCCGGGCGTCATGCCCTCGATACGCGCCGCCTGGCCCAGCGTCGCCGGTCGCACCGTCGAGAGCTTGTCCTTCGCTTCATTCGAAAGACCGCCCATCGCGCGATAATCCAGATCGGCCGGAAGGCGCATGTCTTCGTCCTTCCGGAAGGCAAGAATGTCCGCCTCCTGCCGATCGAGATAACCGGCGTACTGCGCCTCGATCTCCATCTGCTCGGCAACCTGCGTCGTGATCGCCGTCAGTTCCGGCCACACGCCGCGCAGCCGCGCGAAGTCGACGCCATCATACGCCAGCACTTCCAGCGCCGTCCGCCGCTTGCCGTCCTGGTTGATCATGATGCCGTGCGTCCGCGCCTCGTTCGGCGTCAAGGTCAGCGCCTGCATCCGCGCCCGCGCGTCGTCGATCGATGAACGTTTCACGTGAAACGCTTCACGTCTCACCGAACTCACGACGCCGGCTTCAATGCCCGTCTCCGTCAGACGCTGGTCGGCATTGTCCGCGCGCAGCGTCAGCCGGTACTCGGCCCGGGATGTAAACATGCGGTACGGCTCTGAAACGCCCCGGGTCACGAGGTCGTCGATCATCACGCCA
>CAIKXW010000459.1 GCA_903831485.1 uncultured Alphaproteobacteria bacterium
CCGTTGGCGGTCGCGAAGCTTGAGACGGACCATGCGCGCAGGAGGCCGAGCGCGAGGGCGGAGATGAGACCGAAGATGGCGACGGCGATCAGGATTGTGCGGCGGCCGGCGTCGCCGCGCGTGGGGGCGCGCGCGGCTTCGTAGACGGAGATGTTGTCGACATTGCGCGAGGCAAGCTCGGCGCGGGCGCGTTCAGCCTGTTCGCGCGTGGCGAAGGCGCCGGCGGAGGATTCGAGCGCGTCGCGGTCGCGCTTGAGGCGAAGGTATTCCGGTTCGAGGCTTGCCAGGCGGGCGATGCGGTCGGCACCCTGTTGTCGCTGTGCTGCGAGGGCGGCGGCGCGGCCGGTGAGCGCGCTGATGTTGGCGGTCTGTACGGCGCGTTCGGCCTCGAGCGCCTGCCAGGTCGGGTTCGGTCCGATGCGGCGCAGGCCCTGTGCGGGCGCGGTGGCGAGGAAGCCCTGCAGCTGGGTGATCCTGCGGTCGATGTCCTTCACGGCGCGGCTGTCGGGCAGATAGCGGGTGAGCAGGTCTTCGCGCTCGAGGCGGAGCTTCACCAGCTCCTGCTCGGACGTGGTCTCGACATAAAGATCGACCTCGCGCGCCGTGGACGCCATCTGGCGGGCGAGGCCGGCGGATTTGGCTTCAGCTTCGCGCAGTGAGGCTTCGACCTTTGACTGTTCGTCGGTGATGTCGCTGAAGAGCTTGGTGGCGGATGCGGTTTCAGCTTCGTAGTCGCTGAGGGCGTGGCGCACGAGATAGTCGCGGAGCGCCTTGTCGGCGGCGGAGAGACGGTCCTCGATCAGGCCGCGCTGTTCGGACAGGCCTTCGGCGCCGCGGCCGGAGAGAACCTGCTGGCGGTAGGACATGTACTCAGTGACGAAGCGATTGAGCGTTTCGGCTGCCAGCTCGGGATCCTCGTGTGCGAACGTCATGTGCAGGATCGAGGATTTTGGCGCTGACGAGATGTCGAGATTTTCGGCGAAGACTTCGAGCGCATCCTGATCGACGACATAGCCATCGCCATTGCGCGAGCGGAGTTTCGCTTCGGCCAGTTGCGGATAGAGGCGCGAGAGACCGACGTTCTTGATCACCCGCTCGGCGATCGCCGGTGAGCGCGCGAGTTCGCCTTCGGCCTGGAGAACTTCTTCCTGCTGCGGGAACGCACCCTTGGCGGCATCGCCAACCACGGGGTCGAACACATACTCGGCGCCAAGGCGCACGAGCAGGCGGGTGCTGGCGGTGTACTTCGCTGGCGTCAGCAGGGTGAAGGCGACGCCGAGCAACAGGATCGGCACGAAGACCAGCAGCATCAGCCATTTGGCGCGCCACAGGTGAAGCAGCGTGTCAGCGACGCCGAGACGCGGACGCAGCCGGCCGACGCGCGGCGGCGCGGCAGGGCGTTCCGGTGCGCCGGAAGGCGCGCGCTCGGTCCAGGTTTCGACGCTCACGGCTCTCTACTCAGGGGACGTGTCCCGTTGTTAACGGATCAGCCTTCGCCCGCGCCGCTTAAGAACCGGTTAGCCATTCCGGGCGACACCTGCGTTATGTCGGGCCATATGTCGGGATTGGGTCCTTTCGCACTGGCTGCCATCGCCGGGCTTGCAGCGCTTTCGGGCTGCATGGGCGATCCTGTGCCCGTACAATCCCCTGACTTTCCAATAGCTTCGTATCCGTCCTGGCGCGCCGATGACGCGGCCTACCGGTTTTACCCCGGCGACAAGTTCCGGATGGACGTGCGCACTGCGCCGGAGCTTTCGGCGGAACTGACGATTGCGCCGGATGGCCGGATCGCCCTGCCCTCCGTGGGCCCGGTGATGGCGAGCGGCCAGACCGTGCGGCAATTGCAGGCGGCGCTGGAGGAAATCTACGCCAACGAATTGCGCGATCCGGCGATGGTTATCACGCCGACCGAGTTCGGATCGCAGAAGGTATTCGTCGGCGGCGAGGTGAAGGAGCCGGGCGTCTTTGAGCTGCCCGGCGAGATCGAC
>CAIKXW010000460.1 GCA_903831485.1 uncultured Alphaproteobacteria bacterium
CACGCCTCAGGACTTTCGCGATCGTCTGCTATCGCTCAATGGCAGCGCCTTCTCGCTGGAGCCACGCCTTTTCCAGAGCGCCTGGTTCAGGCCACACAATGTCAGCGAAGAGATAGCCGGCCTCTACATGGTGGGCGCCGGTACCCATCCCGGCGCCGGCGTCCCGGGGGTCATCTCATCGGCGCGTATTCTCGACAAGGTCGTGCCTCAAGCCTGTCGGGTTGTGGCTGGCTGAGACAAGCTGGCGGCGCTGGCATCTTCACAAGCTGCCGACCGGAAGCCGTATCGGCCGGTTCCGATGTCGGGCGGCGCCGAAATCGGCCAATAAGCGGGCCGCAGCGAGGCGCCCCGACATCGTCGCCATCGGAACGCCTGGTCCCGGATGTACGCTGCCGCTAGCCAGGTAGAGGCCCGGCAACCTGCCGCGCGAACCCGCGCGGGCGAAACTGCCCATCATGCCGTGGTTGGCGCGGCCATAAAGGGCGCCGCCCGTGGCTGGAAACAGCGCATTGAAGCCGCTCGGCGTCGTAACTACTGGGTCACAAGCCAGTCTCACGTTCAGGCCGCACGCGCGAACCAGGCCAAACGCACGCTCGGAAAGATCAGCAATCGCTGCCTCATCGAGCGGCGCGCGGTCACCATCGGCTGGTGCATTGATCAGGGCGAGGAGGCGTTCGGGCGTGCCGGGAACAAACGCGCCAGCCTCGCCACGGTCCTGCGCGCATACATAGACAGTTGGTGCAGCTGTGATCTCGCGACGCCGAAATACGGAATCAAACTCGCGAGCGTAGTCCTCTGCAAAGAACACATTGTGATGCGCAAGGTCGAAGCCCTCGGTTCGCGCTGACAGGCACCAGGTAACTGCCGACAGCGAGCGATCGCGCGGAGCCGTCGCCGGCGCAGGGCGCTCCCTGGCTGTCAGAGCGGAGATGTCGCCATTGAAGACCACCGCATCTGCGTTCAGGCGCTCGCCATTCGCCAGCTGGATCCCGACAACGCGCCCGTGTTCGACAACCATGTGCCGCATCTCGGCCCCGAACCGGAATTGCGCGCCATGGCGCTCCGCCAGGCTCTGAACCGCGCGCGCGACCTGATGAATGCCGCCCTTGACCAGCCACACCCCGTCTTGCTCGACATGGGCAATCAGCATCAGCGTCGCGGGGGCAGCCCAGGGGGAGGCGCCGACATACGTCGCATACCTGCCAAAGAGCTGGCGCAAGCGGGGGTCCTGGAAATGATCGCCAAGTGCGCTCCACAGGGTTCGCATCGGCATCGTTCGCCACAGGTCCGGCAAGCCTCCAACACCGAGGCTTGCCACGAGGCTTGCCGGGGAGGGCCGCTCGGAGGCGATGAAGGGTCCAGCAAGCGTGCGATAGATTGCCCGGCTCTGGTTGCAGAACGCCAGATAGGCGCGGGCCGCCGCTGGTCCCGAAAAGGCCCCGATCGCGTCAGCTGACTGCGTGATGTCCGCGAACAGGTCTAGTCGGCCGCCTTCGCGCCAGGCGTGTCGCGCGAGTGTCTCGGCGGGCGCCAGGCCGAGGCGATCATCCAGCTGCTCGCCCGCGTCGTTGAACAGCCCCTCGAAGATCCATCGCATCGTGAAGACGGTCGGGCCCGCATCTATTGCAGCGCCTCCAACGGCGACCTGCCGCATCTTCCCGCCAGGCGCGGCGGCGCGTTCGCAGACTATGACCTCCATTCCCGCTCGCGCCAGGTCGGCGGCCGCCGCCAGGCCGCCCATGCCAGCGCCGACGACAATGACGCGACGACCGGGGCTCACCGCGAGGGAGGGTCGGATGCCCGCGCTGTCCGCCGCCCCAGCTGGGGCCAGATGCTCAGCCCCGCCTTCAGATCGATACGGATGCGGTGATAGATGATAAGCGATAGCCCGACGCAGAGTGGTATGGACCACAGGGCCGGATGCAGCGCCAGCGATGGGGCGAGGCGTATCGAGCCAAACGCTAGGAACGCGGTGTAGACGGAGATCCCTGCGCCGACCAGCGCCTTCAGATGCTCCTTCATCCACTGCACCGGGCTGGGGTTGCGTGCATAGATGAAGCGGAGGTTGGTCACGCCCGTCGCCAGGCCGACGATCGAAAGGCCGATCATCAATGGCTGACCTATCAGCACTCCCTCCCATGCGCAGGCCGCAGCAGCCAGGAGGACGAGGTACTGCAGTCCAATATTGAGAACAGTCCGGTTGGCGGCGAGGTCGCGCCTGTTCGTTACGCACAGCCATCCGTACCAGCCAAGGTTGACCGTAAGAATGCCATTGTGAAGCATCAGCCAGCCGAAGATCCCGCGGATAAAAGGCTCGTCGAACCTGCCCACGAGATGAGGGTGCACGCCCATTGGATCATAGAGTGTCAGCAGGCTCATCGCGATCGCGAAGGAGCCCGTAAGCAAAACGCACCGTGTGAAGATGCGGCCCCACATGCGGTGATTGACGCCGCCTTTTCGCCCCAGGACAGGCACCCAGAACGCCAGGGCGGCAGCAGATCCTGTAATTACATGCACGAAGATGAGGCCGTGGAATATTGCCAGCTCCATCCCGTGCTTCTCCGTCCAGCAGCCGTTGTGACTATCGCATTGGACTATCTCTCTGTAAAGTTATGTGTACATCTTCGAGGTCAGAGGTGCGCGTCAAACGATGCAGGCTGTGGCTGGAATTCCTGACGCAGGGCGAGGGCTCTATGCGCCGCCCAGGCCGGTGGCGCGACCTGCGTTGCTGGCGCTGCTGCGTGTCGCTCTGCGCGGTGATGGCGA
>CAIKXW010000461.1 GCA_903831485.1 uncultured Alphaproteobacteria bacterium
CGCCTCGCTCCTCGCCATCGTCGGCGCCGCCGGCCTTGCGATCGCGCTGGCCCTGCAGGACACCCTCAAGGCCGTCGCCGCCGGCGTCGTCATCGCCGTCTTCCGTCCCTACAAGATCGGCGACGTCGTCCGCGTCGCGGGGCAAGACGGCACTGTGGCCGACATCACGCCCTTCACCACCGTCCTCAACACGCTCGACAACCGCGAAGTCGTGGTCACCAACGACAAGGCGTGGGGCGACGTCATCATCAACTCCTCAGCCCGCAGTCTCCGCCGCCTCGATCTGCTTTTCTCGATCGACTACGACGACGACATCGACAAGGCGTTGCGCCTCATCTCGGATATCCTGGTGAAGGATTCCCGGATCCGCAGCGAGCCGCCGATCTGGGTCAAGGTCACCGACCTCGCCACATCCTCGGTCGACATTCGCGCCCGCGCCTGGGTGTCGAATTCCGACTGGTGGGACGCGCGCTGCGACACGCTCCGCGATGTCAAACTGGCGTTTGACCATAACGGCATCACCATCCCCTATCCACATCAGGTTCACGTCGACAAACCGGCCCACGACCGCTCGCCGCCGCAACTGCAATTGGCTGACGACGAGTTCCGCCCGCCCCGTGGACTTGAACCGACAGACTGATAGCGTCCCACCAATGCGCATTGGGAAACAGTCCCAGCAGGGAAAGGAAGCCATGGCCAATCCCCGGCCAGACGACCGCCAGATCCCGGCGAAAGTCGTGGACACCACCTTCGAGCCGGTATCGGACGCTGATCCGTACTGGCATTCCGACGAACGCGGCCGCCGCTCACGCGCGCCGCTGTCCTTTTCCGGCCGCATGTTCAATGTCGGCTGGAAGGGCTGGACGCGACTCGCCATCGTCTGCGTCATCGTCGGCGCCATCTTCCAGGCCGGCGGCTTCAACCCCTTCGCCCCCGGCTTCACGATCGGCGGCGGGCTCGGACAGATCGTCAACGGCGTGCTGAACATTGTGGGCTGGGCCGCCCAGAATGGAGGCATCCCGCTGCTGCTGGGCGCCATCGCCGTGCTGCCCTTCTGGATGACCTGGCGCGCGCTCGTCACGCTGTTCAATCGCGACAAGCCGCCTGGCCCTGACGACCGCATCCTTCCGCGCGAGCGGCGCAAGAAGTCACACTCAATCTAGGTAGGGCGCGGTACAATCCACAGGATCTGTATTGCGATCGCAACAATCCAGTTGACCCACCCTGGCTTCACGACATTCTTGTGACGCTTCCGGCCCGTCCCCCCAACCTAGGGCCGAAAGTCATGGGGCGCTGGGCAACCGGCGCCCCTGATCGTTTCTGGCCTCCGCTGTTTGCGCACCTCCACCCCCGCGCCCCGCGCAACTCCCTGCGCGCAGAGGTAGATTTCCGGGGTCGCGCTGCATACGATCCTGGTGTCTGAAGCAATGCGCCAGGCAGGCGCTCAGGAATCTAGTCGAGATGCACACATCCAGCATCGCCCGCGCGACCGAGCTGTTTGAAGCATGTCTGTTCACCCCCGACGATCTCCCGCACACGCTCGACGCGGTCGCGCGCGAGATCGGCTTCGACCATTTCTGCCTCGTGCACTCCCAACTCGAAAACCCCACCTTCATCGCCTCGGAACACAGCCTCGACGCCCTCAACGCCTACGCCACAGGCGGCTGGCGCGAAGTCGATTACCGCGCAGCGAACGTTAACCACACGGCAGACGGCAGCCTTTTCCTGGATCACCTCGTCGTGCCGGAAGAAGAGCGCACCAGCTCAGCGATCTACAACGAACTCTATGTTCCAAAGCGCATGGCGTACTTCGCGGGCTGGCGTTTCGCCGTGGGCGGAGACACCTGGATCTATTCGCTCGCTCGCGCAGAGGACAAGGGCCCGGCCGGCAGCACAGATGTCGACATGCTGACCGGCCTCGCCCCTTTCGCCAACCGCGCGCTCCTGATGGCGCGTCACATGCGCGAGGTGCGCGTCCGCGGCATGCTCGACGGACTTGCATCTGCGAACTTCGCGGCGCTCATCCTCGACAGCGACGGCAGGGCCCAAGCCGTGACACCATCCGCCGAGTCAATGCTCGGCTCCGAGATCGACATCCGTTCGGGAAGCCTGTGGGCGTCGAACAGCAGCGCGAACGAAGCACTCGGCCAGCTTGCATCACGCGCGCGTAGCGGCCTCACCGAAGGC